>SCUQ01000048.1 GCA_004297635.1 Rhizorhabdus sp.
GATCATCGCATATTCGCCCGACACCTGATAGGCGAACACCGGTACCTCGAACCGCTCCTTCACCATGTGCACGATATCGAGATAGGGCAGGCCCGGCTTCACCATCACGCTGTCGGCGCCCTCGGCCAGGTCCAGCGCCACCTCGCGCAACGCCTCCTCGGCATTGGCGGGATTCATCTGATAGCCTTTCTTGTCGCCCTTCAGCAGCCCGCGCGTATCCACGGCATCGCGGAACGGGCCATAGAAGGCCGAGGCATATTTGGCGGCATAGGCCATGATCAGCACATCGACATGGCCCCCGGCCTCCAGAGCTGCCCGGATTTCGCCGACCCGGCCGTCCATCATGTCCGATGGCGCCACGATGTCGCTCCCGGCCTCCGCCTGGACCAGCGCCTGCGCCACGAGCACTTCGCTCGTCGCGTCGTTCAGAACATGGCCCGAGGCGTCGACGAGCCCGTCATGGCCGTGGCTGGTATAGGGGTCCAGCGCGACATCGGTGAGCACGCCGATATCGGGAACCGCATCCTTGATCGCCCTGATCCCGCGGCACATCAGATTATCGGGGTTGAGCGCTTCGCGGCCATCGTCGCTGCGCCTGTCGCGCGGCGTATTGGGGAACAGCGCCAGACACGGAATGCCGGCGTCGCGCGCCTCCTTCGCCCGCGCCGCGAGCTGCGCCAGCGGCCAGCGCGATACGCCGGGCAGCGAGGCAACCGGCTCGGCCTCGTCGCCATTGGCGATGAACAGCGGCCAGATCAGGTCCGACGGGGTCAGCACATTTTCGGCGAACATCGCACGGCTCCAGCCATGGCGACGCGGGCGGCGCAGGCGGAGCGCGGGAAAGGAAGCGTGAGTCATGGGCGGAGCTTTAGCGGGCATGGCGCTTCAAGGCAAAGCGCGGGCAGGTCGATTCGGCTCCGAATTCATCGGCCCTGACGAGGCCAGGCTTCCGCAGCGTCATTCGACCTTGGTCTGATGAGTCGACCGCATGCAGGCTGCTGGGCCGACTACAGTATAAAACCGATCAGACCTTGGTCTTAGCCCCTCATACTAAGGTGTGAGTGCTTCTACCTAAGCCCATTAGCCAACTGGCATGTCACGATTTTTTACACATAATCAAACCATAGCGAATGGATGATGATCTTTACGCTAGTTCAGTTGCTTTGTTTATTTAGGAAGATCGAGATTTAACGCAGCAAAATAATATCAAGGAGTCAATCATACTTACCGATGCTGAATTGACACATCGCTTGAACAATTTTCTGCTGGAAACGGCGAATGCTTTTCTCCGTGTAGCCCATGAACATCATCAGGGTCCGACGAAAGCTGCCGAGTACGAAATCTCCGTCGCGGTACGTCGCCGGTCGATACCGGCCCCGTTCCAAAGCTGAATCCCTCCGGCACCTGCGCCGGCAAGCAACTTCAAAGGTCCGATCATGGCCAATCCAACCCTCACCGGGGGTGTGCGACGCACTCTCGCCCGGCTCTCCCTGCTTGCCGTTCTGGCGGGCTCCGCCCTGTCCGCCACCGCGGGGGCTGCGGTGCTGGGGCGTGACGACCGGAACAATGCCGACGCCTTTCTGCCGACGCAGAATCGGATGTTCGGCGGACTGGGCCGGATCGAGTGCCTGGGCGCCGGCTCGGGCGGCATCTCGTTCAACGCGACCGGCTGGGTCATCGGTTCGGCCGACACGGTGATCACCGCCGCGCATAGCTTCTTCCCGCGCGACCGGCGCGGTCGATCGGCGGCTGTCCGCGATCCCGCGCATTGCATCTTCGTGCTCTACAACGAAGATCAGAGTGTCCGCGAAATCGCCAATATCCGCTATGCGGTCTCGCCCTGGGCGGATCAGACAAAGCGCGGCGACGGCTCGTTCGACTTCGCGGTCGTCAAACTCGCGCACAGGGTTCGCGTCTCCTCGATCCCGGCGGTCAGCACCGCCGGCGGCCGAGACCGCCCCGCCGCCCAGTTGCTCGCCTTCCAGACCGGCGTAACCCAGGATCAACGGGCCAGGATCACGCGCGGGCGGACGGCGGCCTTTCCCTTTGCCGCTGGGGTCGAACCCACCAACGGCGTGCGGATCACCGACGGCTCCCGCCTCTTTTCCTCCTCCACCAATTCCAGCCCCGGCTCTTCGGGCGGGCTCTATTTCGACAATGTCACGGGCAAGGCGTTCGGGCTTCATATCGGCACATTGTGCGATACCAGCGCCGGCGGCGTTTCCTATGATCCCTATCGCTGCTTCAATTACGGGCTGCGGTTCGATCGCACCATGCTCGCATCCGTCGATGCCGTCATTCGCGATGCACCTTCGGACGATCAACTGATCCCGCCGGACACCCGCTATCCTACCGCCGCCGCCATGCTCGTGGCGCTCGCCGAGGGCCAGGCCAGATCCTGAACCGCATCCAACCCCACAGTTTGAAAGGAAGCATCATGTACCAGAGTTTTGAAACCATCGCTCCGTTCTCCGCCCCGCATGTGATACGGCTGTCATCACCCGAGCGGCGTCAGGAAGCGCGCCATGCCGCAACGATGCCGGCCCGGCCGCGGTCCGGGCTGCGGCTGTCGATCGCCAGCGAGGCCGGCACTGACGGCGCGATCGCCGACGTCATCGTCACCGATACGTCACCGCATGGCCTGGCGACGCGTTCGAACCAGCCCCTGATCGCCGGCACGCGGGTGACCATTGACGTTCCCGTCATCGGCGAGCGTGAAGCCGAGATCCGCTGGGTTGCAGACGGCCGCGCCGGCTGCCGGTTCGTGCAGCCGCTCCGGGAGGAGGAATTGCACGTCGCGCTCTGCAACGACGCCGCGATGGCACGCTGCTTTCCCGGGCTGATGGCCGACGCCACCGTGCACGCCTGGGGCCGGGCATAACGGTATCGTAATGGCCGATGGCTCCCGAAACGATTTGGGGCGTTGGAGCCGTCATGATCAATTCCCAGACCTCGCCGCGCTCGGCGATCCTCATCGTCAACGCTCTCTCCCGCCAGGGCCAGAAGCAGTTCGACGCCGCCTGTGACAAGCTCCGCGCGGCCGGGATCGACCTGATCGATGCCATCGCGATCGACAAGCCGGGCTCGCTGCCCGACATCGTCGCCGCGGCGGTAAAGAAGAAGCCGCCGATGCTGATCATCGGCGGTGGTGACGGGTCCTTATCCTGCGCGGTCGATGCCCTGGTCGGCACCGACACGATCTTCGCGCTGTTGCCGCTCGGCACCGCGAACAGCTTTGCCCGCTCGCTCGATATCCCGCTCGATCTCGATGGCGCCGTCGAGGTGATCGCCGGCGGCGCGCCGAGGCGGATCGATCTGGGCATGATCGACGACGATTATTACTGCAATTGCGCCGCAATCGGCCTGTCGACCCGAATAGGCGGCCATATTCCTCCTCTGCTCAAGAAGACGCTCGGCCGGCTCGGCTATCTGCTCTGGGCGACCTGGCAGTCGATGAAATTCCGCGCTTTCAAGCTCGTGATCACCCATGACGGCGTACGCGAAGAGCTCGATGCGCTGGAGGTCCGGATCGCCAATGGCTCCTATCATGGCGGCGTCGAACTGGTCGACGATGCCGATCCGCAAAGCGGCGAGATCGTCGTGCAGGTGGTGGTCGGCCGATCCCCCGCACAGCTCGGCTGGAGCTGGTTCACCAGCTGGCTGCGGCTGCGCGCGCGCAAGGATACCACGGTCGAATATCACGGCCGCGAAATCCGGATCGAGACCACGCCGTCGCTGAAGGTGTCGATCGATGGCGAGGTGCTGGCGAAGACCCCCGTCACCGCGAGGATCGCCGCCAGGGCCGTAAGGGTGATGGCACCCGTCCAATAAATTCAGTCCCGCCATGTTGAGCGAGGCTCGGCATGGCGAATATGAGCTTAACCGCACATCGGAACTCCGCCTTAGGCGAACATAAGGCACGCCATGGCCCTCTCTTTCGCCACAGGGGAAGTCCGTTGCGCATCCTGGCTCTCGCATCGCAGAAGGGCGGCTCGGGGAAGACGACGCTGTCCGGCCATCTCGCCGTGCAGATGGTGCGTGCCGGCGCCGGTCCGGTCGTTCTGATCGACATCGATCCGCAAGGATCGCTGTCCGACTGGTGGAATGAACGCGAGGCCGGCGAACCCGCCTTTGCCGCGACCACGGTGGCCCGCCTCGCCGCCGATCTCGACGCGCTTCGCCAGCAGGGTTTCCGGATGGCGGTGATCGATACGCCGCCCGCGATCACCGTCGCGATCCAAAGCGTCGTCTCGGTCGCCGATCTGGTGCTCATTCCCACGCGGCCGAGCCCCCACGACCTGCGCGCTGTGGGCGCCACCGTGGAGCTGTGCGACCGCGCCGGCAAGCCGCTGATCTTCGTCGTCAACGCCGCCACGCCGAAAGCGCGGATCACGTCCGAGGCGGCGATCGCCCTGTCGCAACACGGCACCGTCGCACCCGTCACCATCCACCAGCGCACCGAATTCGCGGCTTCGATGATCGACGGACGCACCGTGATGGAGGTCAATCCCGACGGGCGATCGGCGATCGAGATCGAACAGCTCTGGTCTTATGTGTCGGATCGGCTGGACAAGAATTTCCGCCGCACCGTGATCGGCGGTTCCGCCAATAGCGCGATCGGCCCCCTGCCACAGCGTGCCGGCGGCGGCTTCGGCCGCCGGATGGCCGGGCAATAAGGAACAGACAATGTCCGAACCCAAGCCGATGGCGGCGCTGACCGGCTCCCTGCTCGCCCGCAAGGGCGATGCGCGCCCGGCGATGCGCCGCGCCTATGTGCCGATGGCGTCGCTGCCCGCCGCGAGCGAAGCGCTGCATGACGATCTGGGCTGGCATGTCGGGCAGCGCGAGACGCCGCGTGACCCCGCGCCAGTACACCGGCAGCAGGAGCGGATCGCCCATTGCTTTGCGACACCGGCCGAGCCTGTCGTCGAACCGGCGCGGCCGAAGGTGGCCTTCACGCTGCGCCTCGACGCCGATCGCCATCTGCGGCTCCGTCTCGCCAGCGCTACCGCCAACCGGTCGGCGCAGCAGCTTGTCACGCAGGCGCTCGACGAGTTCCTCGCCCGGCAGATGGGCCTCGAGGCGCTGGTGGTCCAAGCCAGGGCCGGCACCGAATAGCGTTCAGACGGCGGGCTGCCCGGCCCGGCGGGCCTCATCCGCGAGCACGCCCTTCTTCCAGCCGCCCTGGGCATAATAGGCCCAGGACAGGAGCAGAGTGAACAGCGAGCCGAATGGAAAGGCCCACCACAGGGCATCGAGGTGCAGCAGCGGCTGCATCCCGATCGCGAAACCCAGCCGGCAGACAACGAGGCCGATGACCATGATGATCAACGGGACGATCACCGCGCCATTGGCGCGGGCCGTGCCGAAAAACACCAGCGTCCCGCCCGAAAACAGGAAGCTCCAGCCGGCCAGCAGCTGGATATGCTCGGCAATCGGAATGGCCGGGCTGTCATGGCCCAGGAACAGCCCCAGCACAGGCCGGTCGAAAACGGTCAGCAGCGCGAGCAGCGCCCCGGTCAGCAGCAGGTTGTAGAGCAGCCCGCTGCGGGTGATCGCGCCCACCCGGTCCCAGCGCCCGGCACCGATATTCTGGGCCGCCATCGCGCTGACCGCCGCGGCGATCGCCATCGCCGGCATCTGGATATAGTTCCAGAGCTGGAAGGCGACACCATAGGCGGCGGTCGCAACCACGCCGGCATGGTTGACCAGCCCGACCATCACAAGCGCGCTAAGGACCATCACGAACATCTGCAGACCCATCATGGTGCCGCGCGAGACGATCAGGCGCAGCAAGGCCGGCTGCGGCAGAAGGTAGCGGAACTCGGCGCCGCGCAGGCGGACCGGCAGGTCTCGCCAATAAACGACGGTCAGCATGCCGATCGCCCCGGCGATATTGGCGATCAGCGTCGCGACGGCCGAACCGGCGATGCCCATCCGGGGAAACGGCCCGATACCGGCGATCAGGAAGGGGTTCAGCCCCGCATCGATGACGATGCCGGCGATCATGAACCACAGGGGCGTCATCGCGTCGCCGATCGCGCGCAGCGACATCATCAGCAGGACGATGACTGCGCTGAACGGCAGGCTCAGCAGCATGACCTTCAGATAGGCCGAAGCGAGCGAGCGCGCCTCGACGGGTGTGCCGAGCAGATGGAGCAGCTTGTCGGTCAGGCCGATCCCCGCAAGCATCATGACGAGGGCGATACCCAGGATCAGCCCCGCCCCCGCCCCCATCGCGCGCCGCGCGCCATCGATGTCCTTGCGGCCCATATGCTGGCCGATCAGGATCATCGCAGCCATGCCAAACCCGAACATCGCCGAGAAGACCAGGAAGATGATGTTGGTGGCATTGGCCGTCGCGGCGAGCGCCTGTTCGCCCAGGAAGCGCCCGATCCAGATCGTGTTGATCGAGGCGTTGAGCGACTGGAGGACGTTGGCGACGAGCGTCGGTATCGCGAACAGCAGCAGCGTCTTTCCGATCGGGCCTTCGGTCAGATCCGGACGCCCCGCCGCCACCCCGCTATCCCAGCCGCGCCAGCGCTGCGCCCAGCTGCTCGGCTTCCAGGCTCTTCTCCGCATGGTCGGCCCGCGCCTTCGCGATCGCCTCGGGCTTGGCCTTCTCGACGAAGGCCGGGTTGCCGAGCCGCACCGCGAGGCTGTCGCGCTCCTTCTCCGCCGCCGCGATCCCCTTGGCGAGGCGCGCGCGCTCCGCATCGAGGTCGATCACGCCTTCGAGCGGCAGCACATAGGTGGCCTCGTCGACCACCACCTGCGCTGCGCCACCCACGGGCGCCTCGCCCTCGGCGAGGTCGACGCGGGCGAGCCGGGCGATAACCACAGCGTTCGCCGCCAGCCTCTCATGTGTGAGCTCGGAAGCGCCCCGGACATGCGCCGGAAGCCGCGCACCCGGCGGGATGTTGAGCCCCGTGCGGGCCGTGCGGATCTCGCTGATCATGCGGATCAGCCAGTCGATCTCCTGCTGCGCCGCCGGATCGATCGCGCGGGCATCGGCCATCGGCCATCTGGCGACGATGATATCGTAGGGCCGTTCGCCGAGCGCATGCCACAGCTCCTCGGTGATGAAGGGCATGAACGGGTGCAGCATGACCAATATCTGGTCGAGCACCCAGCCGGCGACGGCGCGGGTCTCGCTGGCCTGCGCCTCGTCGGCGCCCTCGCCGAGCAGCGGCTTGGTCAGCTCGATATACCAGTCGCAGAAGCTCGCCCAGGTGAAGTGGTAGATGGTGTTCGCGGCCTCGTCATAACGCAGGTCGGCGATGGCGAGGTCGAGCGCCTGCACCGTCTTCACCGTCTCCGCGATGATCCAGCGGTTGACCGCGAGCTCGGCCTTCGGCGCCTCGATCGAGGTCGATGCGCCGATGCCGTTGCCCTGCGCGAAGCGCGCGGCATTCCACAGCTTCGTCGCGAAGTTGCGATAGCCCTCGACCCGCTTCTCATCGAGCTTGATGTCGCGGCCCTGGCTCTCCATCGCGGTCAGCGTGAAGCGCAGCGCGTCGGCACCATATTTGTCGATCAGGCCGAGCGGATCGACGGTGTTGCCCTTCGACTTCGACATCTTCGAGCCGTCCGCCGCGCGGACCAGCCCGTGCAGGTAGAGCGTCTTGAACGGTACCTCACCCATGAAATGGATGCCCTGCATGATCATGCGCGCATCCCAGAAGAACAGGATGTCGAAGCCGGAGATCAGCACGTCGTTGGGATAGTGGCGATCGAGCGTGACGTTCTTGTCGGGCCACCCCAGCGTGCCGAACGGCCACAGCGCGGACGAGAACCAGGTATCGAGCACGTCGGGATCGCGGGTCAGCTTCCTGTTGCCGGCCAGCGCCTGCGCGCCCGCCTCATCCTCGGCGACATAGACCTCGCCGTCCTCGTCGAACCAGGCCGGGATCTGGTGCCCCCACCACAGCTGGCGCGAGACGCACCAGGGCTGGATATTCTCCAGCCAGTTATAATAGGTCTTGGTCCAGCTTTCCGGCACCACCTTGATCGCGCCCGATCGCACCGCCTCGATCGCCGGCTTCGCCAGCGTCTCGGCATCGACATACCATTGGTCGGTCAGCCATGGCTCGATCACCACGCCCGAACGGTCGCCATAGGGGGTCTGGATGACCCGGTCCTCGATCTTCTCGAGCAGCCCGGCGGCCTCGATCGCCTCGACCACCTTCTTCCGCGCCTCGAACCGGTCGAGGCCGAGATAGTCGGCGGGGATCAGCCCGTCCGACGTCTGGATCAGCTTCGCCTCGGCATCGAGCATGTTGAGCATCTCGCCGGCCTTGAAGCCGGCGCGCTTGCCCACCTCGAAATCGTTGAAGTCGTGACCCGGCGTGATCTTCACCGCGCCCGACCCCAGCTCGGGATCGGCATGCTCGTCGGCGACGATCGGAATCAGCCGGCCGGTGATCGGCAGCTTCACCTGCTTGCCGATCAGCGCGCGATAGCGGTCATCCTCCGGATTCACCGCGACCGCCATGTCGGCGAGCATCGTCTCCGGCCGCGTCGTCGCGACCGAGATCGCGCCCGAGCCATCGGCGAGCGGATAGGAGAAATGCCAGAACTTGCCCTGTATCTCGCGGGTCTCGACTTCAAGGTCGGAGATCGCGGTCTTGAGGCCCGGGTCCCAGTTCACCAGACGCTTGTCGCGGTAGAGCAGCTTCTGGTTGTAGAGGTCGACGAACACCTTCAGGACGGCCTTCGAAAAGCCCTCGTCCATCGTGAAGCGCTCATTCGCCCAGTCGCACGACGCGCCCAGCCGACGGAGCTGGCGGGTGATCGTGCCGCCGCTCTCTTCCTTCCACGCCCAGACCTTCTCGACGAACTGGTCGCGGGTGAAATCGGTGCGCTTGCTGCCGGCGGCGTTGAGCTGCCGCTCGACCACCATCTGCGTCGCGATGCCGGCATGGTCGGTACCGACCACCCACAGCGCGTCCTTGCCCTTCAGCCGGGCATGGCGGATCAGCACGTCCTGCAGCGTGTCGTCGAGCGCATGGCCGATGTGCAGGCTGCCGGTGACGTTGGGCGGCGGGATGACGATCGTATAGGGTTCGGCGTCGGGGCGCTCGGGACGGAACAGCCCCTGCTCTTCCCAATAGGCATACCAGCGCGCTTCGATCGCGGCGGGGTCGAACGTCTTGTCTATCGTCATGATGGGGCCGGCTTTACGGTCCAAAGCCGATTGCCGCAATGGCCCGATCGCCGGGGACTCCGCGCTAGATAGCGGTGAGTGTGGCGACCAGCGCCTTGACCTTCTTCTGGCGCCATTGCGGGGTCGGCGCGACCAGCCAATAGGCCCGGGGCGACGGCAGCGGATCGCCATGCGCACGCACCCGCCCTTCGGCGATGTCGCGTTCGACCAGCAGCGCCGGCACATGCGCGGTGCCGAAGCCGGCCGCCGCGGCATCGATGGCGAGGCCGGCATCGGCGACCATCAGCGCGGCATCCTTGTCTTCGATCGGCGCGCCCGGCCAGCCGATCGGCGCGCCATCGGCCAGCCCGACGGTGACGATCGCGCCATCGGCCAGGCGGATGCCCTCATGCTCGCCCGGCCCCTCGGCATAGCAGATGGCGAGGTCGAGATTGGCCTGGGTGAAATCCAGCCCCTCGTCCGACGACAGCAGCACGAAGCGCAGCTCGGGATCGGTGCGGCCGAAATCGGCGAGACGCGGCGCCAGCCATTTGGCGGTGAAATCGCGCGGCGCGGCGATGGTGAGCGTCTTCGACGACTGGCCGGCCTGCATCGCGCGGACCGCTTCCTCGAACTGGAGGAAGCCGGCACGCAGCGCGTCCAGCCCCGCCTCGCCCTCGGGCGTCAGTTCCAGCCCCTTGGCGGTGCGGCGGAACAGGACGACGCCCAGCGTATCCTCCAGCGCGCGGATCTGCTGGCCGACCGCCGCCGGCGTCACCGCCAGCTCGTCGGCCGCGCGGGTGAAGGACAGGTGCCGCGCCGCCGCGTCGAGCACGCGCAGACCGTTGAGCGGCAGATGGGTTCTTTTCATAGTCTCCACTCACGTGGAGGCGCGGGCCGGCACCGCCGTTTCAGCTTTGCTGAAACACACATCACAAAGCCACCGCCGGGCCGATCAGCGGGAAGCGCGGGATCGCCGCTTCGAAGGTCGATCCGTCCTCGGCGACCATATGATAGCTGCCCTCCATCGATCCGGTCGCCGTCTGCAGCGGGCAGCCCGAGACATAGTCATAGGATTTGCCCGGCTCGATCACCGGCTGTTCGCCGACCACGCCCTCGCCGCGCACGTCATGCTTCACGCCGCGCCCGTCGGTGATCAGCCAGTGGCGGGTGAGCAGCTGCACCGCCTGATGCCCCTCATTCTCGATGCGGATATGATAGGACCAGAACCAGCGGCCGCGCCCCGGCTCCGACTGTTCGGGCATGAACGACACCGCGACCCGCACCACGACGCCGCGGGTCTGGGCGACATGCGGGAAGAGCGCCTTCATGATCACAGGCCGACGGCCTTCAGCGCGCGATCGAAATCGTCGATCAGGTCGAGCGGGTCTTCCAGGCCGATGCTCAGCCGCAACATGCCCTCCTCGATTCCCATGTCCGCGCGCACCTCCGGCGTCAGCCCGGCATGGGTGGTGGAGGCCGGATGCGTCATCAGCGACCGGGAATCGCCGAGATTGTTCGAAATGTCGACCAGCTGCAGCGCATCGAGCAGGCCATGCGCCTGTTCGCGCCCGCCATCGAGATAGAGCGCGACGACGGTGCCGCCGCCATCCGGCATCTGCTTGCATGCCAGATCATGCTGCGGATGGCTGGGCAGCGCCGGATAGAGCGCGCGCGGCACCCGCCCATCGAGGAAACGGGCGACCTGCAGCGCATTCTCGCTCTGCCGCTTCACGCGCAGGTCCAGCGTCTCCAGCCCCTTCAGCACCACCCAGGCGTTGAACGCCGACAGGGTCGGCCCGGTATTGCGGGTGAAGGACAGCAGGGTGTTGTTGATGAATTCGTCGGTGCCGCACACCGCGCCGGCCAGCACGCGGCCCTGCCCGTCCATCATCTTGGTCGCCGAATAGGCGACGATATCCGCGCCATAGTCCATCGGCCGCTGCAGCGCCGGGGTGGCGAAGGCGTTGTCGACCAGGGTGAGCAGGCCCGCTTCCTTGGCGATACCGCACACCGCCGCGAGATCGACGATGTCGAGCGTGGGATTGGCCGGGGTCTCGAAGAAGAACAGCTTCGTATTGGGCCGGATCGCCTTCTTCCACGCATCATTGTCGCGGCCGTCGACGACGGTCGATTCGATCCCGAAGCGCGGCAGCAGGGTATCGACCAGCCAGCGGCACGATCCGAAGGCGGCCTTCGCCGCGACGATATGATCGCCCATCGACAGCTGGCACAGCAGCGCCGCGGTCATCGCCGCCATGCCGGTGGCCATGCAGCGCGTCGCCTCAGCCCCCTCCATCAGCGAGATGCGCTCCTCCAGCATCTCGACGGTGGGGTTCTGCAGGCGCGAATAGGTCATCCCCTTCTGCTCGCCGGCGAAGCGCGCGGCGGCATCGCCCGCGCAATCATAGGCATAGCCCGATGTGAGGAAGATCGCCTCGCTCGTCTCGCCATAATGCGAACGCGCGGTGCCGCCGCGGACCGCCTGGGTGGCGGGCCGCCAGGTGGAGGTGATGCTGCGATCCTGGCCGGTCAGTTTCTTCATGCGGATGCTTTGCCGTCCCCGCCGAGTCCCGTCAATGTCGCGGGGCGCCCGGTCGCGACGGGCCGGCAGCGGCGGGGTGGCGCGGAGGGCGACGGAAAGGGTGGGACGAGAGGCCGCCAGTTGCGAACCGCTCGCATA
>SCUQ01000494.1 GCA_004297635.1 Rhizorhabdus sp.
GCTCTTCCGATCTCGAGCCGGTGGCGCACGATCAGCACACCCGGACGGACCCGCATGACCTCTTGCGCTTCGCCGAGGACGAGCTCGACGAGGCGGGGGTCCTTGTCGACCTTGCCGGCGATATCGGTCGCCTGCTGCGACGCCTCTACCGACGCCAGGTCGATCAGCCGGCCCTCGGCCTTCGATACGATCTTCTGCGCGAGCACGATGACGTCGCCATCGGCAAGCCGCTGACCGGCCCCGTCGAGCGCGGCGAGGATCACGGCGGCCAGATCGGCACCGGCCTCGATCATCGGGACGCCGCCGAGGGCGAGCAGGGTCAGGGAGGCGGGCTGATCGGTCATTTTGGCGGCCTTAGGATGGCTTCCCTGACGGCGCAATCTCAGTGGACGCGTTGCTTGCGTGGCGGGGTCAGGACCATGGGGGTCAGTTCGGCGGCATTGAGCCCTCGCAGGTGCGTTTCCTGGCTGATCCGGCCATAGAGCGTCGAGCGCTGGCGGGGGTTCCGGCCGATCGAACGGATCAGCGCCTCCATCGCCGAAGGCGGCATTTCCTGACCATGGGTGGTGCCGGCAGCGCGTGAGATGCTCTCGTTCATCAAGGTGCCGCCGAGATCGTTGGCGCCGCCGTTGAGGCAGGCGGCAGCGCCGACCGGGCCCAGCTTCACCCAGCTCGTCTGGATATTGGTGATCAGTGGGTGGAGCGCGAGCCGCGCCACCGCATGCATCAGCCGCACCTCGCGGAAGGTGGGGCCATGGCGGGACTCGCCGCGCACGCCCATAGGCGCTTCCATATGGACGAAGGGCAGGGGGACGAACTCGGTGAAGCCACCGGTGCGCGCCTGAAGATCGCGGATGCGGATCAGGTGGCGCGCCCAGTGGCGGCTCGTCTCGACATGGCCGAACATGATCGTCGCGGTGGTGCGGAAGCCGATCCGGTGTGCCGTCTCGATCACCTCGATCCAGCGATCGGTATCGAGCTTGTCGGGGCAGATGATCTGCCGCACCTCGTCGTCGAGAATCTCGGCTGCGGTGCCCGGCAATGTGTCGAGGCCCGCATCCTTGAGCTGCCGCAGATAGTCTTCGAGCGGCACGCCGAGCGTCGCCGCACCCTGGAAGACTTCGAGCGGCGAGAAGGCGTGAATATGCATCCCCGGGACGGCCGCGCGCACGGCGCGGGCCAGGCCCAGATAGGTTTCACCTGTATAGCGCGGGTGGATGCCGCCCTGCAGGCAGACCTCGGTGCCGCCGCGCTCCCAGGCCTCCTCGGTGCGGCGGATGACCTCGCCGACATCGAGGTCATAGGGGCGTCCGCGCAGGTTTTCCGACATGTCGCCCTTGGAAAAGGCGCAGAAGCTGCATTTATAGCCGCAGATATTGGTGTAGTTGATGTTGCGGTTGACGACATAGGTGACGGTGTCGCCATTGATCTCGCGTCGCAGCGCGTCGGCGGCCCGCAGACATGCTCCAGATCGGCGTCGCGGGCGTCGAACAGCGCGACGACGTCGTCCTCGCCAAGCGCGTTGCCAGCACTTGCCCGGTCGACGATGGCCGCGATGCCGGGATCGACCGTGCTGACGCTGACGGCATCGGTCATACGCTCCGGCAGCGCCAGTCCGGGCGACCAGCGATCGCCGCGGCCGAACCCCGATGTGTCCGTGGCGGCGAGGATGTGACGATGCATCGCCTTGTCCTGCCAGCGGTCCAGCCCATGTGCGCCCCAGGCGGGGTAGGCGGGCAGGCGGGCGACGAGGATGCGGCCTCTGGCACCGGTGGCGGCGCGCAGTCGCTCGACCTCTGGCCAGGGCGCCTCGGGATTCACATGATCGGGGGTTACGGGCGAGACGCCGCCCCAGTCGTTGATCCCGGCATCGAGCAGGCGCGGGAAATCCTCGGCGGAAAGATTGGGCGGGGCCTGAATGTTCATGGCCGGACCCAGCAGGAGACGCGCCGCGGCGATCGTCCAGAGCAGCTCGTCCATATCCGGCTCGGGCGCGTTGGCCATCACCGTACGCGGCTTCGCCCGGAAATTCTGGACGATGATTTCCTGGATATGTCCGTAGCGGGCATGGAGATCGCGGATGGCAATCAGCGCATCGAGCCGCTCGGCGCGGGTTTCGCCGATACCGATCAATATGCCCGTGGTGAACGGGATCGCCAGTTCGCCCGCGATCTCGAGGGTTTCGAGCCGCACCGAGGGACGCTTGTCGGGCGAGCGATAATGGGCACCGCCTTTATCGCAGAGCCGGTCAGACACCGATTCGAGCATCAGTCCCATGCTGGCCGAGACGGGGCGCAGCGCGGTCATGTCCTCGCGGGTCATCACCCCGGCGTTGACGTGGGGGAGCAGCCCGGTTTCGTCGCGCACCGCGCGGGCCATTTCGGCCAGATAGGAAATGGTGGTGTCGTGGCCGAGCCGGGACAGCGCCTCGCGTGCCGCCGCAAATCGCAACTCGGGTTTGTCTCCCAGGGTGAACAGCGCTTCTGTGCAGCCCGCTGCCTTGCCGGCGCGGGCGATATCCAGAACCTGCGTCCGGGTCAGATAGGCGGCTTCGCCCCGCTTCGGCGGCTGCGAGAAGGTACAGTAATGGCAGAGATTGCGGCAGAGCTGGGTAAGCGGGATGAACACCTTCGGCGACCAGCTCTGGACGCGGCCGTGGCCTGCGTCGCGAAGCCGCCTCGCTTCCAGCAGAAGGTCGTATGGCGCAGCGGCCAGCAACGTCTCTCGCAAGGGGCATCCCTCCTACCGCGTCCGTAAAGTCACGGGACGGCCAACACAAGCCAATGGCTGCCAAAAAAATGCAGCGCAGTGCAATATTAAGTTATTGTCGCCCATCGGCGCCATCCAGCGTATGACTGGTCCGCGGCGCTGGTGAGGCGGGTGTCGGCCGGTTCCGTCCGGCCGGGGCGCCGCGAGGAGGATATGCGATGCTGGATGCCTTCGATCCTGTGATCCTGGCGCG
>SCUQ01000495.1 GCA_004297635.1 Rhizorhabdus sp.
ACCGGGGCACGCTGGCGCAGCGGCTCGACCATGCCCGCCACGGCCTGAACGATGCGATCGTTTCGGCGAAGGCCACCGCCGAACTGAAGGTGGCGGAGCGGCTGGAAGCGCGGCAGCGCCAGGAAAGCGCCGCCAAGCTGGACGCGCGGGCGGTGCAGGCGCTGCAGGACTGGACCGAGGCGCGCATGGCGGCCGCCTTCCGCCCGAAGAATTCGAAAAGCTCAGAGCAAGGGGAAAACTGACATGGCCGTTGCCGCGCTCTCGACATCAGCGACGCCGCTGACCGCCGGCCCTGCCGCGACACCGCCGGCAGCCACCGGCCCGTCCGGCGGCGCCGCGACCGGCAAGGCCGCGCCGGCCTTCGCGCAGCTCGTCGCGGAGGCCAAGTCGGACGACAAGACCAGGCAGGAGGCCAAGCCGGACGCCGGAGGCGAGCCCGACGCGGATGCCGCCGCCACGGCTGTCGAGGGCGGCGTCGCCACCGCGTCCGAGGGCGAGGCCAAGGACAGGCCGGCCGATCAGCCGGTCGACCTGCTCGCCGAGATCGAGGCGATGGTTGCCGCCGCCGGCCAGATCGGCGTCGCCGCGCCGAGCCCGGCCCAGGCGGTTGCGACCCCGGTAAGCGCGACCCCCGAGACCAGCACCGAGACCGCCGCACCGCTGACGACCGACGCTCCGTCAACGACGCGGCCTGCGACGACGACCGTCGCCCCGCCGACCGTCGCCCTGCCTGCCGCGATCCGCAAGGCGGCTGCCCCATCGGCTTCGGCAACGGAGCCGCCCGCCACGGCCGCCGCCGCCGATCCCGTGCCCGGCGCCGCACCGCTGGAAGCGGAGACCAATGCCGCCAGCCCGATCCTCGCCGACACGGCTGTCCCGACCGGCGACGCCCCCGCCCAGGCCCCGCGCGGCAATATCACGGCGCTGCTCGCTTCCCTGAAATCGGCCTTCGCGCCGGGCCGCGCGCCAGCGGCGGCGGCCGCCCTCGCCCCCGTTGCGGATGGCGCAACCGCCGCGCCGACGGCCAGCCCGGCTGCCGCGCTGCCGACGGCACCCGCCGCCGCCGCCCCGGTGATCCTGTCGACCGAAGCGGTCATCGCAGAGCCCGCCGGGCCGGCGAAAGGCGGGAAACCGACCAGGACGCCGGCCGTCTCCTCTGCCTCTACCGCCGCCGTCGCCATCGCGAAAACCGATGCCGCCGTGCCGCAGCCGGCCACCCTCCCCGCGTCGGCCGATGCCGCGCTACAGCCCACCGAGGCGCGCCATCCCGCCGCCGCTGACGGCACCGTGCCGGAGGACGGCACACCCGCGACGACGGCTCCGACCGCGCCCCTGGCATCGCCCGCGGCGGCGCTCGATGCCGCGCTGGCGGGGGTCAGGCCGAACCAGGCCGGTAGCATCGCGGCAACTGACATCGCCGCGACCGGCACCGTCAACCAGGCCGAGATGGCGGTCGACCGTCATCTCGACCTCGCCCGCGACAACCAGTGGCTCGACCGGCTCGCGCGTGACATCAGCCAGGCCGCGACCCAGCAAGGCCATCTCAAATTCCACCTCAACCCGGAGCGCCTGGGCGCCTTGACGGTGGAGATCGCCAACAGCGCCGCCGGCACCGCGATCAAGCTCACCACCGAGACCGACCAGGCCCGCGCCATCATCGCCGATGCCCAGCCGAGGCTCATCGCCGAAGTGCGCGCGCAGGGCCTGCGTGTCGCGGAAACGCATGTCGAACTGAACAACCAGCAAGGCAATAGCGGCTCCGCCTTCACGCAGAATCCGCAGGGCCAGGCGCAGCAACAGCGCCAGTCGTCAGCAGATCATCAACCTTTTGGTCGTACACAGGCCACGATTCGCGACGATGCCGGTGATTCGGCACCCAGCGAAGATGGCGAGCTTTACGCCTGATCATGGGACTTGAACGATGAGTGCAGCAGCAGCTCCCGCCGCGGAGGCGCCCAAGAAGAAGGGTAAGATGAAGGGCATCCTGATGATGCTCGTCATGGCGATCGTCTTTGCCGGCGGCGGCGTCGGCGCGGGGCTTTACGCCGCGGGCGCGGGTCTTGCCGGCGGCGCGCACAAGGAAGAGGCTCCCGTCGATCCGAGCATGCCCCAGCTCGTCAAGAAGGAAGGCGCCGAAGAGCATGGCGAGGCCGGCGAGAAGAAGACCCTGCCGATGGGCTTCGAGGTGGAAAAGTCGCCCGATCCGACCAAGTACAAGGCGAGCTATTATACCTTCGAGCAGCCCTTCACCGCCAATCTGCGCGATTCGGACGGATTCACCCAGATCGGCCTCGGTGCGTCGACCTTCTACGACCAGAAGGTGCTCGACAATCTGAAGGAGAATGAGCTGCCGATCCGTTCGGCGATCCTGATGGTGATGGCGCAGCAGGACAGCTTCACGATCTCCACGCCCGAAGGGAAGCTGCAGCTGCAGAAAGCCCTGAAGGACGCAATCAACGAGACACTGAAGCAGCGCACCGGCTTCGGCGGGATCGACAATGTCTACTTCACCACGATGGTGGTGCAGTAAGGGCGTGCCATAAATTGGCCCATGCCGGCCTGCAAACGGCACCGCTCTGCGCTTCCGGTGCTCACGTACTGTAAGTACGCTACGGTTCTCGATCGGCACCATTTTCGGCTCGGCCTGAACCAATTTATGGCACGCCCCGTGCGCCTCAAATCAAAAAAGCGGCCCGGATTTCCGGGCCGTTTTCCATTCAGGCGGCCCAGGCCGAGACATCCTCCTCCTGCCCGATCAGCGCGAGGCCGTGCGCGATCGAGGTGAGTTCGCCGCCGCTTTCGATCCGGTCCTCACCGAAGCGATCGGTGAAGATGCGCCGGATGCGGGGCACGAGCGAGGTGCCGCCGGTCAGGAAGATGCGATCGATCCCGGCGGCGGATATAGAAGCATTGCCGAGCGCGCGATCGACGGCCTTTTCCATCTGCGCGACGTCATCGGCGATCCAGGATTCGAACGCGGCGCGGCTGACGTCGGCCTCGATCGTCAGCCCACCGCCTTTGAAGCGGAACGGCGCCACCTCAGCCGTCGACAGGGCGCGCTTGGTCTGCGCCACCGCCTCGTAGAGCGGATATCCCAGCTCGCCCTCGATCACCGCGATCATCCGCGCGATCGCGTCGCCATCCACGGCGGCGCGGCGCAAGCGCTCGAGTTCCGCCAGGGTTCGCGGGTTGCGCATGAGCGCGAGGCGCGACCAGTCGGCGAAGTCGCTGAACCAGTTGCGCGGGATTTCGAGCAGCTTGTCGAACGAACGATAGTCGCCGCCCTTGCCGAGCATGGGCAGGACGAGCCTGTCGAGCAGGCGATAGTCGAGCCGGTCGCCGGCGATCCCGACACCGGCATGACCCAGCGGCACGCAGCGCGGAGCGTCTCCCCGCGCGCCGATCCTGACGACCGAGAAATCGCTGGTACCACCGCCGAAGTCGGCGACAAGGATGGTCGCCGGCTCCCCAAGGCGCGCGGCGTAGCTATAGGCCGCGCCCAGCGGTTCATAGACATAGTGGATGTCGGTGCCGAAGCCGGCGAACATCGCATCGTAGCGCGTGCGGGCAAGCGCCTCGTCCGGACGGCTGCCGGCATATTCCACGGGTCGCCCGACAATGATACGGGACGGCCGATCGTCGAGCAGCCCCCCGGCATGGGCGACCATGCGATCGAGGAAGATGCGGCCAAGGTCCTCGAAGCGGAAGCGCCTGCCGAAGACCGTCGCCTGTTCGAAGCTCGCGCTGGCGGCGACGGTCTTGAACGACTGGAGGAACCGGCTGTCGGTCGGATATTCGAGATATTCGTCTATCGCCCAGGGCCCCGCTTCCGAGGCCAGCCCGCCCTTTACCGCATCGTCATGCCAGAAGCACAGCGCCGACCGGAAGATCGGCGCGATGCCACCCGGCGCGGCGAAGTCGAGCAGATCGGAGCCGCCGCCATGGCCCAGAGCCACGACGCTGTTCGTCGTACCGAAATCGAGGCCGATCGATCCGCGCGCCACCTGATGCCTTCCTGAAGGATGGGCCGGCCGCTCTGCCGAGGCCCGCCGGAAATCGCAACCGCTTTCGGTCTTCCCGGACGCCACGGAACGTCCGGTCGGGCACGGTCGTTAAGCGCGAACCAAGGCAGGAGACCATCATGGCCGATATCAACAAGGACGAACGCGTCGTCGTCGAGAAGAGCAGCATGAACATAGGCGGCATCATCGCGGCGATCGCGCTGCTGCTGCTGGTTCTGGGCATCCTGAAATTCATGGGCGTGTCGCCAATTTGAGGCCGGCA
>SCUQ01000496.1 GCA_004297635.1 Rhizorhabdus sp.
AATTCGAGATGGCCGTGGGCATGGCCATCTCGAATTTCTCGAAGAGGTCGGCGATCCCGCCACCGGCGAGCCGATCGGCGACACCGTAAAGAATCTCAAGGCGTCGATCGCCGGCGAGACCCACGAATATACCGACATGTATCCGGGCATGGCCAAGTCCGCCCGCGAAGAAGGCTTCGACGAGATCGCCGACTGGTTCGAGACGCTCGCCAAGGCCGAGAAGAGCCATGCCGGCCGCTTCACCAAGGCGCTCGAAACGATGGCGTGATGGCTGTTGCGCGGGGATGGCGCCTGGCCGTCCCCGTGAATTCACCAAATTCCTCGGCATCCCGAACCTGGTTCAGGGTCCACCGCTCAGCAGGCGCGGACAGTCAGGATGATGGGTGGGGTGCTGAAACAGGTCCGGCATGACGGCGGAATCTCTGATTCCGTCGGAAGAGCCACCGAACGGGAGAGCCCATGCGCGAAGGCAGCCTCGAAGCCCCGACCCGCCATCCCATCCCGTGGCAGGACGAAAGCTATTATGACGAGGCGGCGCTCGATGCCGAGCTGCGGCGGGTGTTCGACATCTGCCATGGCTGCCGGCGCTGCTTCAACCTGTGCGACAGTTTCCCCCGGCTGTTCGATCTGATCGACGAAAGCGCGACCGGCGAACTGGACAGCGTCGATTCCAAGGATTTCAAGCCCGTCATCGATGCCTGCACGCTGTGCGACATGTGCTTCATGTCGAAATGTCCCTATGTCCCGCCGCACGCGTTCGACCTCGATTTCCCGCATCTGATGCTGCGCGCCCGCGCGATCGAGCATCGCAAGGGCGAGACGAGCCTCGCCGATCGCGAACTGGCCAAGACCGACCGCAACGGCCAGCTCGCCTCGCTGGTCTCCGGCCCCGCCAACTGGGCGACGAAGCGCGGCAACATCCTTACCCGCCCGATCCTGGAAGCGGTCGCCGATATCGATCGGCGCGCCGATCTGCCCGCCTTTGCCGAAGCGACCTTCGAGGAGCAGGCGGCATCGTCCGGCTTGGCTATCAACGCGCAGGCGCCGGCCCATGGCCGCAAGGCGCTGCTCTATGCGACCTGCTATGTGAACTTCAACACGCCGGGCGTCGGCCTCGCCACCCAGGCGGTGCTCGCGCATAACGGTGTCGAGATGTCCGTGGCGCATCCTGGCTGCTGCGGCATGCCCAAGCTGGAAAATGGCGATCTCGCCGGGGTCGCGGCGCAGGCGCGGCTGGTGGCGGCGGCGCTGGAGCCGGCGATCGACGAAGGCCGCGACATCATCGCGCTGACGCCGAGCTGCGCGCTGATGCTGAAGTTCGAATGGCCGCTGATCCTGCCCGACGATCCCCAGGTGCGGAAGCTGGCGGCGGCGACCTTCGACATC
This sequence comes from Rhizorhabdus sp., assembly GCA_004297635.1. Taxonomy (GTDB): domain Bacteria; phylum Pseudomonadota; class Alphaproteobacteria; order Sphingomonadales; family Sphingomonadaceae; genus Rhizorhabdus. Next base: position 1,387 of record SCUQ01000496.1, read on the forward strand.
GCCGAATATGTCGTCGATATCGCGAAGAAGGAGGGGCTGGCGCCGGGGCTGCGGGCCTTGTCCGGGCCGGTCGCGATGCATTTCGCCTGCCATTCGCGCGCGCAGAATCAGGGGCCCAAGGCGGCGGAGATGCTG
>SCUQ01000497.1 GCA_004297635.1 Rhizorhabdus sp.
GCGGAGCGCCGCCCAGATCCGTCACCGTCGCGCCCAGCTGGCGGACGATCGCGCGGCGCATCGCTATATCGCGGGCATATTCGGCATAGGCGCCATAGGAATGCGCATGTTCGGCTGCCGCGTCATATTGGGCAATCGTGTCGCTCAGGGTGGCGATCAGCCGGTTCAGCGAGCGGACAAGGGCGGGGTTTCGGTCCATGCCGGCGAAGTGGCCCGCCGGCGCAGGCGGCGGCAATACGTATTAGGCCGAGGTAAGCCCCGGTCAGCCCGGCAGCTTCGCCCCGATCATCAGCAGCCCTTCCTCGGGCTGCGACGCCTGCACCGAGCCACCATGGTCGCTGACGAGCATGTGGACCAGCCAGGCCGCCGATGTGCGCGGGCTGAGGAAATCCGGATCGACCTCACCGAGCAATGCGTTACGAATCTCGGGATCGAGGATCAGGCGCGGGCCTTCGGCTCGAATCACCACCTCGCCGCCCTCCGCGGCGATATCGAGCTGCCCGCCCCGCACGAGCGCGTCCCCGGCGATCAGCGCCAGGTTGAGCAGCACCTTGATCGCGGTCTTGGGCAAGGCCTCGGCCTCGACCATCCAGCCCAACCTGATCTTGCCGTCGCCATGAAGCCCCTCGATCGCGGCCCGGGCCTCTCGTGTATCGACCAGTTCGGCGAAGCCCCCGGCCGCACCGAAGGCAAGGCGGAAGAATTTGAGGCGATTGGCGGTTGCCCGCGCGCTGTCGGCGAGCAGTTCCATACAGCGCTCGCGCATCTCGGGATCGGTCTCGTCGGCAAGCAGCTCAAGACCGTTGCCCAGCGCACCGACCGGCGACAGGAGATCGTGGCACAGCCGCGAACAGAGCAGGCTCGCGAACTCGGCCGAGCGATTGACCATGGAGAGGAATCCTTCAGGCGGAATGAGGTCGCGTCTTTTGGCAAGCGCGGCGCGCCAGTGCAATCAGCGATTGAGATGAGCCGACAGCGCCACGGGATCGAAGCCGCCGTCGGCCCGCGCCCGCCAGCCCCGCAGCTCTCCTTCGCCCGCGATCAGCCAATAGCTCCCGGGCTCGGCCATCGCCGCGTCGCGTGCGGACGGACGGGCCGGTCCGCGCGGGTGCGAATGATAATGGCCGATCGGCGCTGGGCCGCCCCCGCGCGCGGCGCGATGCGCGGCGATCAGCGCGGCCGGATCGATCTCGAAACTGTCGCGCGGGTCGGTCGCCACATTGGCGCATGGGCGAACCTCGATGACCGAGGCGCCATGACCCAGCAGAAGCCCGCAAATCTCGGCGTCCGGGCTGGCGGCGGCGGCCCGCGATATTTCGTCGATCGCCGCTCTTGATATCATCAGTTCCATCGCCACATCGGTACAGGATGACCGGGGGGAAATCGACATTGCAGGCCATGGTGCCTCACGACGCTGACGGCTGGCGACTGGATCGCGCGCTGGCCGTCGCCCTCCCAACTTTGTCGCGCGAGCGATTGAAGGCGCTCATCTCGTCGGGTCAGGTCAGCAATGCCCAGGGCGCTCTAGCCCGCGATCCGGCGATGAAGGTGGCACCCGGCATGCGCTTCGCCGTGATCGTGCCCGATCCGACCCCCGCCCATAACGAAGCGCAGGACATTCCGCTCACCATCGTCTTCGAGGACGAGCATCTGATCGTGATCGACAAGCCCGCCGGGCTGGTCGTCCATCCGGCAGCCGGCAATTTCGACGGCACGCTGGTCAATGCGCTGCTCCACCATTGCCGGGGCTCGCTGTCGGGGATCGGCGGAGTCGAGCGGCCCGGCATCGTGCACCGCATCGACAAGGATACATCGGGCCTGATGGTGGCGGCCAAGACCGATCCCGCCCATGTCGGCCTCGCCGCGCAATTCGCCAAGCACAGCATCGACCGGCGCTACAAGGCGATCGTCGCTGGCGTTCCCCGTCCCGGCGAAGGCAAGGTCGACGCTCCGCTCGCGCGATCCTCGGCCGACCGCAAGAAGATCGCGATCGTGCAGGATGGCCGGGGCAAGCGCGCCGTCACCCATTACAGCACGCTCGAACGCTTCGGGGATGCGGCGCTGATGGAGTGCCGGCTGGAGACCGGACGGACCCATCAGGTGCGCGTTCATATGGCATCGATCGGCCATCCGCTGCTGGGCGATCCCGTCTATGGCCGCCCCCGCCGGGAACATCGGGATATGCTCAGCCGTTTGAATTTCAAGCGTCAGGCGCTGCACGCGGCCCGATTGGGCTTCACCCATCCGGTGACAAGCGCCGCTTTATGTTTCGATAGTGAAATTCCACGGGATATGCAGCAATTATTCAGCGAACTGCGTGTAAAGCTGCTATAGATGTTACCAATCGGTACGGAGGTGATTCTCTCCGTGCACAATGCAACAAGGTAGGCGGTGCTCCTTATGCGCCGCGATGGGAGTAAGAAGATCATGGCAAGCGGA
>SCUQ01000498.1 GCA_004297635.1 Rhizorhabdus sp.
GCGCATTGACCATGTTCACGGTATCCGAATAGACGCCCATCAGCCCCGCCAGCACCGCGCCGGTGATCGGCTTCTGGTTGAGTTCGGCCGCGGCGCCCTCGACTTCGATCGCGACGCCCTTGATCGCATCGCCCTCGAGCTGGCCGACCAGCGCGCCGAGATGTTCGGCCAGCGCCATATAGGGACGCAGCTTCGGGGCTTCCTCGGCCGACAGCGACGGCATGTTGAGCGCGTTGGTGACGCCGCCCGACAGCAGGAAGTCCGAGATCTGCTCGGCGACCTGGATCGCGACGTTGACCTGCGCCTCGTTGGTCGACGCGCCCAGATGCGGCGTGGCGATGAAGTTCGGTGTGCCGAACAGCGGCGATTCCTTGGCGGGCTCGGTCACGAACACGTCCATCGCAGCACCGCCGACCTGGCCGCTGTCCAGAGCCTCCTTGAGCGCCGCCTCGTCGATCAGGCCGCCACGCGCGCAATTGATGATGCGCACGCCCTTCTTGGTCTTGGCCAGATTTTCCTTCGACAGGATGTTGCGGGTCGAATCGGTCAGCGGCGTGTGCAGGGTGATGAAGTCGGCGCGCGCCAGCAGTTCGTCGAGCGTCACCTTCTCGACGCCCATCTCGACCGCACGTTCCGGGGTCAGGAAGGGATCATAGGCGACGACCTTCATCTTCAGGCCGATCGCGCGATCCGCGACGATCGAGCCGATATTGCCGGCACCGATCAGGCCCAGCGTCTTGTTCGTCACCTCGACGCCCATGAAGCGGTTCTTCTCCCACTTGCCGGCCTGGGTCGACTTGTCGGCCTCCGGCAGGTCGCGGGCGAGCGCGAACATCAGCGCGATCGCGTGTTCCGCCGTGGTGATCGAATTGCCGAACGGGGTGTTCATCACCACCACGCCCTTGGCCGAAGCGGACGGGATGTCGACATTGTCGACGCCGATGCCGGCGCGGCCGACGACCTTCAAATTGGTCGCGGCTTCGAGCACCTCCTTGGTAACCTTGGTGGCGGAGCGGATGGCGAGGCCGTCATATTTGCCGATCATCGCGATCAGCTCGTCCTTGGTCTTGCCGGTGATCTCGTCGACCTCGATCCCGCGGTTGCGGAAGATCTGGGCGGCGAGAGGGTCCATCTGGTCGGAAATCAGTACCTTGGGCATGGTTCTTGTCCTTTGATCTCAGGCCGTCACCCCCGCGAAAGCCGGGATCTCACTTCTTTGTCAGTAGAAGAAGGAACTGAGATTCCAGCTTCGCTGGAATGACGCGTAAAGCTGGAAACGCGGGCTCAGGCCGCGACGGTGGCCTGCGCCCAGGCCCAGTCGAGCCAGGGGCCGAGCGCCTCGATGTCGGCCGTGTCGACGGTCCCGCCGCACCAGATCCTGAGACCCGGAGGGGCGTCGCGATAGCCGGCGACGTCGTAGGCGGCATCCTCGAGCTCCAGCGCCCCGGCGATCTTCTTGACGAGCGCGAGCTGCGCTTCCTCATCGAGACCGGCAACCGCGCCGTCGGCGAACTTCAGGCAGACCGAGGTGTTCGAACGCGACGCCGGATCGGCGGCGAGATGGTCGATCCAGTCGGTCTTTTGCACCCAGGCATCGAGCGCCGCGGCGTTGGCGTCGGCACGGGCGATCAGCTGGCCGAGCCCGCCGATCGATTTCGCCCATTCGAGGCTGTGGATATAATCTTCGATCGCCAGCATCGACGGGGTATTGATCGTCTCGCCCTTGAAGATGCCCTCGATCAGCTTGCCGCCTTTGGTCATGCGGAAGATCTTAGGCAACGGCCAGGCCGGGCTGTAGCTTTCGAGCCGTTCGACCGCGCGCGGCCCGAGGACGAGGATGCCATGCGCGCCTTCGCCGCCCAGCACCTTCTGCCAGGAGAAAGTGACGACATCGAGCTTGTCCCACGGAATCTCCTGCGCGAAGCAGGCCGAGGTGGCGTCGGCGATCGTCAGCCCACCGCGATCATTCCGGATCCAGTCACCATTGGGTACGCGAACCCCCGAAGTGGTGCCGTTCCAGGTAAAGACGATGTCGGTGTCCTGATCGAGCGCGGCGAGATCGGGCAGGCTGCCATAAGGCGCCTTGACCACGTCGGCTTCGATCTTGAGCTGCTTGACGACGTCGGTGACCCAGCCTTCGCCGAAGCTCTCCCAGGCGACCATCGTCGCCTTGCGCGCGCCCAGCAGGCTCCACAACGCCATCTCGACGGCGCCGGTATCAGAGCCGGGAACGATGCCGATGCGGTGGGTGGCGGGAATGCCGAGGATCTCACGGGTCAGGTCGACCGCATGGTTGATCCGGGCCTTGCCCAGCTTCGAGCGATGCGAGCGGCCCAGCGAGCCCGTGGCAAGCTTCTCCGGGGCCCAGCCGGGAGGCTTGGCGCAGGGACCGGAAGAAAAATGGGGACGTGCCGGCTTCGTCGCCGGGCGAGCAATATCAGTCATTTAAGACTCTCCTCACAGAGAGCACGCGCTGCGTTGGGACAGCGTGGCCCGCCGCCGTCTCTAGAGATGGATCGCGGCGAGTCAATGACCGATATGCGGCAATGCAAAATTGGCGGCGGGCATGAAAGAAGGGGGCCGAAATCGACCCCCTTCACCCAGTCGGCTCTGTAATAGCCCGATATTCTATCGCTGCTGGTCGCGATCCATATCGGCTTTGCGATCCTGCTGGCCTTGCTGGCCCTGCTCGCGCTGCTGATCCTGGCGCTGACGCTCGAGCTGTTCTTCGCGGACCTGATCTTGACGACCAATCGAATCCTTGTCTTGGCTCAGGTCGCTCTGCTGGGTGCGGTCACTGCCGCTTTGCCGATTCTCGGCCATGGCATCTTCTCCTGTGATCGTCCCGGGGAAGGGACGGGGAGAGAACCGATAACCCCGGGAGGCGTTCCTATCGTTTCGGCCAAGTCATTGAAAAGGCGATGATCCGATGGCTCAGCCCGTTCGGCTGCAACAGCGCCGTTGCGGAGAATGGCGCCGGCCCCTAGGAGCGGCGCGAATAGTCGAAAAGGGGTGAACATGCCGCAGCCATTGAGGGTGGCACTCGCAGGTCTGGGAACGGTCGGTGCCGGCGTCGTCAAATTGCTCGACGAGAATCGCGCGCTGATCGAACGCCGCGCCGGTCGGCCGATCGAGGTCGTCGCCGTCTCGGCGCGAGACCGGTCGCGCGATCGCGGCATCGATCTCGGCCGCTTCACCTGGGTCGACGATGCGACCACGCTGGCGGGCGCCCCCGATGTCGATGTGGTGGTGGAGCTTGTCGGCGGGTCCGATGGCCCGGCGCTCACCCTGGCGCGCGAGACGCTGGGCGCGGGCAAGGCCTTCGTCACCGCGAACAAGGCGATGATCGCGCATCATGGGCTGGAACTGGCGGGCCTGGCGGAGCAGCATGGCGTCGCCCTCAAATATGAGGCGGCGGTCGCGGGCGGCATTCCGGTGATCAAGGGGCTGCGCGAGGGCGCTGCCGCCAATGTCATCAGCCATGTCTTCGGCATCCTCAACGGCACCTGCAACTATATCCTCACCGAGATGGAGGAGAAGGGCAGCGGCTTCGACGATGTCCTCGCCGAGGCGCAGCGGCTGGGCTATGCCGAAGCCGATCCGAGCTTCGACATCGACGGGGTCGATGCAGCCCACAAGCTGTCGATCCTGTCGAGCCTCTGTTTCGGCACCGCCGTGGATTTCGATTCGATCGCGATCACCGGTATCCGCCACGTGATCGCTGCCGATATCGCGGAAGCGGCCGCGCTCGGCTTCCGCGTCCGCCTCGTCGGTCATGGCGAGGCCAGCGCCAAGGGACTATTCCAGCGTGTCCATCCCTGTCTCGTGCCGCTCAGCCATCCGCTGGCGCATGTTTCGGGCTCGCTCAACGCGGTGGTGGCGCACGGCAATTTCGTCGGCCGCCTGTTCTTCCAGGGACGGGGCGCGGGCGAGGGGCCGACCGCGTCCGCCGTGGTCGCCGATCTGATCGATATCGCGCGGGGCGAGACGGGCCCGGCCTTCGCCATGCCGGTGGCGGCGCTCGCCACGCCGGCGACGGCCCCCGCGGGGGACCGGCGCGGACGCGCCTATCTACGCTTTACCGTCGCCGATCGCCCGGGTGTTCTGGCGGAGATCACCGCCGCGATGCGCGATGCCGGGGTCTCGATCGAGAGCCTTATCCAGCGCGGCGTCGCCGATGACGGCAATGTGCTGATCGCTATGGTCACGCATGTCGGCCCCGAGCGCGCGGTCGCCGACGCCCTGGAGCGGCTCGATGGATCGCAGAGCCTGGCCGGCCGGCCGATGCTCATGCACATCCTGGACGAATAGATCCCTCCGCTTCTCGACAATGTCATGCGCCTCGCCTAATCGCGACGGCAAATCGAAGAACAGACAAAGGCAATCATAGAT
>SCUQ01000499.1 GCA_004297635.1 Rhizorhabdus sp.
CGGGCGCGGGCGCCACCTTTCCGGCGCCGCTCTATGCGAAATGGGCGGAAACCTACAAGGCGACCACGGGTATAGGTCTTAACTATCAGGCGATCGGCTCCGGCGGTGGTATCAAGCAGATCAAGGCCAAGACGGTCGATTTCGGTGCATCGGACAAGCCGCTCAAGGTCAACGAGCTGAACGCCGCGGGCCTTTACCAGTTTCCAACCGTGATGGGCGGCGTCGTACCGATCGTGAACCTGCCGGGCGTCAGGCCCGGCCAGGTCAAGCTGACCGGTGCGCTGCTCGGCGACATCTTCATGGGCCGCATCCTCAAGTGGAATGATCCGCGGATCGCGGGCCTCAATCGCGGCGTAAAGCTGCCGCCGTTGCCGATCACCGTCGTCCACCGTTCGGACGGTTCGGGCACGTCGTTCCTGTTCACCTCCTATCTGGCTATGAAGAATCCGGTCTGGGCGTCCAAGGTCGGCGCGAGCGACGCCGTTTCCTGGCCGACCGGCATCGGCGGCAAGGGCAATGATGGCGTCTCCGCCTTCGTCAAGCAGACGATGGGTTCGATCGGCTATGTCGAATATGCCTATGCGAAGCAGAACAAGGCGACCTTCGTCGTGCTGCAGAACAAGGCGGGCCAGTTCGTCGCGCCGGGCGCGGCGAATTTCTCGGCCGCCGCCGCCGGCGCGCAATGGGCGAAGGCTCCGGGCAATTATGTGCTGCTGCTCGACCAGCCGGGTGCCAAGGCCTGGCCAATCACCGGTGCCACCTTCATCCTGCTTTACAAGAGCCAGGCCAATGCGGCGACCGGCGCCAGCGTGCTGAAATTCTTCGACTGGGCCTATAAGGCCGGCGATGCCGCCGCGGCGCAGCTCGATTATGTGCCGCTGCCGGCACCGGTGAAGGCTCTGGTGCGCAAGCAGTGGGCCGCGACCATCAAGGCAGGCGGCAAGCCGGTCTACATATCGAAGTGATCGCTCTCATCCAGCGATGACCGAGGGGGGCGGGGGCGTTATGCGTTTCCGCCGCTTCACTGGAAGAAAGACATGGCAAGCGCCGCTTCACCTGACACGTCGAGATTTGGCCCGTCGCGATCGGCGGGCGAGACGATCTTTCATGCCGCCTGTTTTTCGGCTGCGACCTTGCTGCTCGTTACATTGGGCGGGGTGGTCATCAGCCTCGCCATCGGTGGTTGGCCGGCCTTCCAGCAATTCGGCTTCGGCTTTTTCACGACCAGCGAGTGGAACCCGGTCACGGAGGTTTATGGCGCTGCCGGGCCGATCGTCGGTACGCTCGTCACCGCCTTTCTGTCGCTGTTGATGGCGTTGCCGCTGGCGATCGGCGTGGCGGTGTTCCTCGTGGAGTTCTGCCCGCGGCCGATCTCGCGGCCGATCGCGATCGCGGTGGAGCTGCTCGCGGGTATCCCGTCGATCGTCTATGGCATGTGGGGCCTGTTCGTGCTCGCGCCCTGGTTCGCCGAGCATGTCCAACTGCCGCTGATCATGGAGGCGGAGCCG
>SCUQ01000500.1 GCA_004297635.1 Rhizorhabdus sp.
TCGGCATGGAGCTATATGGCCAGCCGATGTCCGGGCTGTTCGGATATAGCCATCTTACCGGCGGCTATGCCGGCGGTCAGGCCGAATATGTCCGCGTGCCCTTTTCCGACGTGGGCCCCATCGTCATTCCCGATGGTATCGACGACGACAAGGTGTTGTTCCTGTCGGATATCCTGCCGACCGGCTGGATGGCGGCGGAGAATGCCGACATCGAGCCGGGCGATACGGTGGCGGTGTGGGGCTGCGGCCCTGTCGGGCTGTTCGCTGTGCAGTCCGCGTTCCTGATGGGTGCGGAGCGTGTGATCGCCATCGATCATTTCCCCCATCGCCTCGATCTCGCCCGGCGTTTCGGCGCCGAGACGATCAATTTTGAGGAGAGCAAGACCTACGAGGCGCTCATGGAGATGACCGGCGGCATCGGGCCCGACGCGGTAATCGACGCGGTCGGCCTCGAGGCTCATGGCTTCTTCGTCGACAATGTGATCGACCAGATCAAGGCCTCGACCTTTCTCGGTACCGATCGCATCCACTCGATCCGGCAGGCCATCGTAGCCTGCCGCAAGGGCGGGCGTGTCTCGATGCCTGCCGTCTATGGCGGCATCGTCGATAAATTCCCGCTCGGGGCCTTCATGGAGAAAGGGCTGACGCTCAAGACCGGGCAGACCCATGTCCAGCATTATATGCCGGCGCTCCTCAATGCGATCCTCGAAGACAAGATCGATACGACCTTCCTGATCAGTCATCGGATGCCACTCGAACAGGCGCCCGAGGGGTACAGGATGTTCCACGACAAACAGAATGAAGTGACCAAGATCGTGCTCAAACCCGGCATGATGGCAGCGTAGGAGAATATCGTGGCACATGGCTTCGCGATCGTGACCGGCGCATCGACCGGCATCGGATTTGAACTGGCCAGCATCGCCGCCGAAGAAGGCTATGATCTGCTCGTCGTGGCGGACGAGGCGCTGATCGAGGCTGCGGCAGCCGATTTCCGCCAGCATGGTACGGAGGTAACGGCGGTTCAGGCCGATCTGGCTACCATCGAGGGCGTAGATCGATTGCTCGCTGCCGCTGGGAGCCGTCAGATCGATATAGTATGCGCCAATGCCGGTCATGGGCTCGGCCGCGCCTTTCTAGCCCAGCAGGTTGCAGACTGGCGTCATGTGATCGATACCAACATCACCGGCACGGTATATCTGCTCCAGAAGGTCCTGCAGCCGATGGTGGCGCGCAATGGCGGCAAGGTTCTCGTTACCGGCTCGATTGCCGGATATATGCCGGGTGCCTTCAATGCGGTCTATAATGGCACCAAGGCCTTCATCGACAATTTCACCGATGCGCTGCGCAATGAGATCAAGGACAGCGGCGGCGTCACCCTGACCACCCTGATGCCGGGTGCCACCGATACCGAATTTTTCGAGCGTGCCGATATGCTCGATACCAAGGTCGGAACGCAGGACAAGGACGACGCTGCCAAGGTTGCGCGCGATGGATGGGATACGATGCTCAAGGGCGACAAGCACATTGTTTCCGGCTGGAAGAACAAAATCCAGAAGGCGGTTGCAAATGTGACCCCGGCGGGCGCCCTCGCCGAAATGCACCGCGACATGGCCGAACCCGGTACGGCAGACGATTGAGGAGCTTTCGCCGCCCAGTCGCGTTGGATGGGCGGCGAAAAGCATGGAGACTGGGATGAAGGCGGAGATCATCGGCCGCACGATCGGCGCGGCGAGCCTAGCATTCGGGATCACCGATATCGTGATGGGCCGCAAGTTCGGGCGCGGTATCGGGGCAGGCGAAGAGATGGGCGGGCGGCTGTTCCAGATCGTCGGCGCGCGCGAGGTCGTCACCGGCGTGGCGGGGCTGATCGCGCCGGGCAGTGTCACCCCGCTCCACTGGCGAATGGCGGGCGATGCCTTTGATCTGGCAGCGCTGGCCTATATCGCGGCTCCGGCCAATCCGAAACGCAAGATGGCATGGCTGGCGCTCGGTATCGTCGCCGGTGTGGCGGTAGCGGACTATCTGGGCGCGCGCGCCATAAAGACGGCAAAGGGCGCGCGATCCTGATCCAGCCGCGCGGG
>SCUQ01000501.1 GCA_004297635.1 Rhizorhabdus sp.
ATGGCCGCGAACGCCATGGTGGATGCCGAGCAGGCATTGACGCCGACGCCGGGTGGTCAGGAGTTCGTCAACAAGGCAGCCAATACCGATGCCTATGAAATCGCCGCGGCGAAGCTGGCACAGACCAATGCCGCCTCGCCCGACGTCAAGGCCTTCGCCGCCGAGATGATCAAGGCGCACACCGACTCGACGGCCAAGATCAAGGCGGCCGCCGCGACGGCGAGTCCGGCCATGGCGCCCGACGCCGCTCTGACAGCCGATCAGAATGACGAATTGGCCGAACTCGCGAAGAAGAAGGGTGCGGAGTTCGACGACGCCTATATCGAGGAGCAGGTCGACGTTCACCAGACCGCGCTCGCGATGATGCGCGATTATGCCGAAAAGGGCGACACGCCCTCGCTTCGGACGGCGGCCGGGGAGATCGCGCCAGTCGTCCAGAAGCATTTGGACCACGCCAGATCGCTGGACAAGTAAGTCCGGACTGATGACGGGAAGGCCGGGCGGTTCCGCCCGGCCTTTTCGATTCCCGGCCTCAGCCCTTTCCGTTCACGACAAGCACGACCTTGCCGATATGATCCTGGTCCATCCGGTGGTGGGCCTCGGCGGCGCGCTCCAGCGGGAAGGTCGTGTCGATCACCGGCTTCAGCCGCCCCTCCTCGACATGCGGCCACACCACCGACGCGATTTCGTCGGCCACCGCCGCCTTGAAGGCGACGCTGCGCGGGCGCAGCGTCGATCCGGTCAGGGTCAGGCGCTTCTGCATGATCTTCCAGATCGGTATTTCGGCCTTGGCACCGCCCAGGACCGCGACCGATACGTGACGGGCATCCTCGGCCATGCAGTCGATATTGCGCGGGACATAGTCCCCCCCGACCATGTCGAGAACGACGTCGACCCCATTGCCGCCGGTGATCCTTTTGACCTCGGACACATAATCCTGGGTCCGATAGTTGATCGCGTGGGTGGCCCCGACCTTCAGCGCGGCGGCCACCTTCTCGTCCGATCCCACCGTCACGATGGTCTCGATCTGGAAAATGCGGGCGAGCAGGATCGCCATCGTCCCGATCCCGCTCGTCCCGCCATGGACCAGCAGCCGGTCTCCCTCCGCCGCATAGGCACGCTCGAACACGTTGCTCCAGACGGTGAAGAGCGTCTCGGGAATCGCGGCGGCCTCGATCATCGACAAGGTGTTGGGTACCGGCAGACAGAGCCCGGCATCCGCCACGACATATTCGGCATAGCCCCCGCCCGCGACCAGCGCGCACACCGGCTGGCCCAGCATTTCGGGCATGGCCCCTTCGCCCAGCGCCACCACCTCGCCCGCGACTTCCAGGCCCAGAATCGACGGGGCACCGGGCGGCGGCGGATAGGCGCCTTCCCGTTGTGCGATATCGGGCCGGTTCACGCCGGCGGCGGCCACTCGAATCAGCAGCTGCTCGCGGCCGGGCTTCGGCACAGGCCTCTGCTCGGCCACCAGAATATCGGGCCCGCCTTTGCCGGACGGATCGATCGCCGTCATCCAGCCGGGAATTTCGGCCATAAAGTCCCCCTCTTGCGCCGCGGCGCACCCCATAGACAAAGGTTTTATTGACATGCGCCCCGCCGCGGTCAACTTTATCGGCATGGAGCCAGACGATCTTTTCGCGAAGCGCCCCGATGATCCGGTGAATCAGCTCATCCGGCAGGATATCGATCACCTGTCCATCGACGAGCTGGAGGCGCGGATCGCTGCCCTCCAGGGCGAGATTGAGCGCTGCAGGCTCAAAATCCAGAAAGCCGTTAACCATCGCGCAACGGCAGAAGGCCTATTCAAGCGATGAAGGGAGCAGCTGCCGGAGCGGGTTTCCGCGATACTCCGGCAGGCGGGGGTTCCTGGGTGCGTCGTGCCACGAACTGGCGCCGGACGGAGTCCTTCGCGGGCCGGCAGGGGACAAATGACGACAGGCCCTTGATGAACCCGCTCGGGCACCCGAGATATGAGGTAGCGGCATGGCGCGGTCCATGCCGAATGGAGTAAAAGAGACCATGCCTTCTTTCGCCCGCGAACTCGAACAGACCCTGCATAACGCGCTCAGCGCCGCGAGCAGCCGTCGCCACGAATATGCGACCCTGGAGCATCTGCTCCTGGCGCTGATCGCGGACGAGCATGCATCGAAGGTGATGACCGCCTGCGGGGTGGATCTGGGCGAACTGCGCAACGCCGTGACCAATTATCTCGATACCGAGCTCGATGCGCTCAAGGTCGAGGGTGAGACCGATCCCTCCCCCACCAGCGGCTTCCAGCGCGTCGTTCAGCGCGCGATCCTCCACGTCCAGTCCTCCGGCCGCGAAGAGGTGACGGGCGCCAATGTCCTCGTCGCGCTGTTCAGCGAGCGCGAGAGCTATGCCGTCTTTTTCCTGCAGCAGCAGGACATGAGCCGCCTCGATGCGGTCAGCTTCATCAGCCACGGCGTCGGCAAGGCCGGCCAGCCCACGGAGCAACGCGAAGTGAAGGGCGCCGAAGAGGAGAAGAGCCAGGCCAAGCCCGACGGCAAGAAGGGCGAGAGCGCGCTCAAGCAGTTCTGCGTCGATCTCAACGCGAAGGCCAAGGCGGGCAAGGTCGATCCGCTGATCGGTCGCGGTCCCGAGGTCGATCGCACGGTGCAGATCCTGTGCCGCCGTTCCAAGAACAATCCGCTCTATGTGGGCGATCCCGGCGTCGGCAAGACGGCGATCGCCGAAGGCTTGGCCCGCAAGATCGTCGAGGGCGACGTTCCCGAAGTGCTGTTGCCCGCCGTCATCTACTCGCTCGACATGGGCGCGCTGCTGGCCGGCACCCGCTATCGCGGCGACTTCGAGGAGCGGCTGAAGCAGGTCGTCACCGAACTGGAAAAGCTCCCCCACGCCGTGCTGTTCATCGACGAGATCCACACCGTGATCGGTGCCGGTGCCACGTCGGGCGGTGCGATGGACGCTTCCAATCTGCTCAAGCCGGCGCTGTCGGGCGGCACGATCCGCTGCATCGGATCGACCACCTACAAGGAGTTCCGCAACCATTTCGAGAAGGACCGCGCCCTGCTGCGGCGCTTCCAGAAGATCGACGTGAACGAGCCGACGATCGAGGACACGATCAAGATCATCACCGGCCTGCGTTCGGCGTTCGAGGAGCACCACAACGTCAAATACACGCCCGATGCGATCAAGGCCGCCGTCGAGCTGTCGTCGCGCTACATCAGCGACCGCAAGCAGCCCGACAAGGCGATCGACGTGATCGACGAGGTTGGCGCCTCGCAGATGCTGGTGCCGCCCGCCAAGCGCAAGAAGATCATCACGCCGAAGGAAATCGAGCAGGTGATCGCGACGATGGCGCGAATCCCGGCCAAATCGGTTTCGACCGACGACAAGAAGACGCTCGGCGCGCTCGAGACCGATCTCAAGCGCGTGGTGTTCGGCCAGGACAAGGCGATCGAGATTCTCAGCTCGGCGATCAAGCTCAGCCGCGCCGGGCTTCGCGATCCCGACAAGCCGATCGGCAATTATCTCTTCTCCGGCCCGACCGGTGTCGGCAAGACCGAGGTCGCGCGCCAGCTCGCGTCGATCCTCGGCATTCCGCTCCAGCGCTTCGACATGTCCGAATATATGGAGCGCCATTCGGTCAGCCGCCTGATCGGCGCGCCTCCCGGCTATGTCGGCTATGATCAGGGCGGGCTGCTGACCGATGCGGTCGATCAGCATCCGCACAGCGTGCTGCTGCTCGACGAGATCGAGAAGGCGCATCCGGATCTGTTCAACATCCTGCTGCAGGTGATGGACAACGGCAAGCTGACCGATCACCACGGCAAGACGGTCGATTTCCGCAACACGATCCTGATCATGACGACCAACGCCGGCGCGTCCGACATGGCGCGCGAGTCGCTGGGCTTCGGCAACCTCACCCGCGAGGGCGAGGATGAGGAAGCGGTCAAGAAGATGTTCACGCCGGAATTCCGCAACCGCCTCGATGCGATCGTCCCCTTCGGCTATCTTCCGGCCGAGGTCGTCAGCCGCGTCGTCGAGAAGTTCATCCTCCAGCTCGAGCTGCAGCTGGCCGATCGCGAGGTCCACATCAGCCTCGACGACGAGGCCAAGACATGGCTGACCGCCAAGGGCTATGACAAGCTCTACGGCGCCCGTCCGATGGGTCGACTGATCCAGGAGAAGATCAAGCAGCCGCTGGCCGAGGAGCTGCTGTTCGGCAAGCTCGTCCATGGCGGCGAGGTCAAGGTGAAGCTCAAGGACGACGCGCTGTCGTTCGAGATCGTCCCTGCGGCGCCCAAGCGCCCGAAGAAGGGCGGCGGCGCCAAGCCGAAGGTCAAGGCCTGACCCTTTGATGCTCTAGATGAAAAGACCCGTCTCGAAAGAGGCGGGTCTTTTCTTTGGCGGCCCTACCAAATCTTCTGGCCCGGAACGTGGGGAATGGACCGGCTCTGCTTGGCGATGAACGCGCCTTTTTCGACGACGGCGATGCTGTCGTAAAAATGAACCGCCCGCGTGAGGCGCCCGATCTCGGAACAGGGCAGATCCTGGCCGATCTGCTTCTTGTTATAAGGGTTGCCGGCGTGCAGTTCGTCGACGATCCCCTTCATCCGCTCGATGAACGTGGTCGGCACGCCCAGGCCTCCACCCCATCCGGGCCAATAGCTCGTATGCGTGTCCTCGACGACGTAAAGCGCTTCCCGCGGCATATTGGGATAGAGGAAATCGAACGTCGCGTTGATATGCGTCGCGATGTGGCTGCCATCGTCCAGGACGATGTCGGGATAGCCGAACTCCTCCACGATCGCGCCGAGGAAGGCGGGGTCCGACTGATCGCCGATCCGGACAGCGACCTGCTCGTCCTCGAAGCTTCGGCACTCCTCGCGAATGTCGACGCTGACGATCTGCGCGGCGGGGCCGAAATAATGTTTCCACATCTGGGAAGACCCGCCCTGCCCGGTGCCGATCTCCAGGAACATGATCCGCCGATCCCGATATCTCGAAAAATAGCGTTCGTAGATCGGCAGATATTGGAGCCATTTGTTGATCGGCTCACCCTGGTTCGTCCAAAAATACTGGTTCAAAGACATCGATCAACTCGGCGCGAAGGGGCTGGGCCTGAAGGCCGGGCTTCTGCCTAGCAACGATCGGTCCCGTTAACCATATCTTCCGAACTCCCGGTGCAGGGTGCTCCATCGGACTCGCGTCGGCGGGGCAACCGGGGGATGTGATGCGCTACGAACTGATCGTGATAGGCAGCGGACCGGCCGGGCGGCGCGCCGCGATTCAGGCCGCCAAGCTGGGCAAGTCGGTGCTCGTCATCGAGAACCGCTACCGCGTTGGCGGCGTTTCGGTTCACACCGGCACCATCCCGTCGAAGACCCTGCGAGAGACGGTGCTGAACCTGTCGGGCTGGCGCGAGCGCGGCTTCTACGGCCGCGCCTATCGCGTCAAGAAGGACATAGACGGCCAGGATCTCAACGCCCGTCTCAAGATGACGCTGGAACATGAAATCGACGTGCTCGAGCATCAGTTCACCCGCAACGGCGTGCGCACCATGGAGGGTTCCGCGCAGTTTCGCGGGCCGAACGAGATTCAGGTGACGTGCCCGCGGGGCGACGTTCAGGTCCTGGAGGCCGAGCGTGTACTCGTTGCCGTCGGCACCATTCCCTATCGGCCGTCGACCATCCCGTTCAACGGCACGACGATCCTCGACAGCGACGACATGATTTCCGAACCCCGCGTACCGCGCAGCCTGACGGTGATCGGTGCCGGGGTGATCGGCATCGAATATGCCACGATCTTCTCGGCGCTCGACGTGCCGGTGACGCTGATCGAGCCGCGCGATACTTTCCTCGACTTCGTCGATCGCGAGATCATCGAGGATTTCGTTCATCAGCTGCGCGATCGCGGCATGTCGATCCGGCTTGGCGCCAAGGTCGAGCGGGTCGAGGTGGACGGTCAGGGCTGGGCCATTTCGGTGCTGGAGGACGGCCGTCGCATCCGCTCCGAAATGCTGCTCTACGCGGCCGGCCGCATCGGCGCCACCGCCGCGCTGGGGCTCGAAAATTGCGGGCTGGAGGCTGACAGCCGTGGCCGCCTGAAGGTCGACCCCGAAACGCTCCAGACCGACGTGCCGCACATCTACGCCGCCGGGGACGTGATCGGTTTCCCCAGCCTGGCGTCGACGTCGATGGAACAGGGCCGCATCGCCGCCTGTCACGCCTTCGGCGCGCCGATGCCCCCAGCCCCGGCCTATTTCCCCTATGGCATCTATGCGGTGCCCGAAATCTCGACCGTCGGCCTCAGCGAGCAGGAGGTGCGCGAAAAGGGCATTCCCTATGAATGCGGCATCGCCCGCTTCCGGGAGACCTCGCGCGGCCATATCATGGGCATGCAATCGGGCATGATGAAGCTGATCTTCGCGCTCGAGGACCGCCGCCTGCTCGGCGTCCACATCATCGGCGAATGCGCGACCGAACTGATCCATATCGGCC
>SCUQ01000502.1 GCA_004297635.1 Rhizorhabdus sp.
AGGCGTGCTGGATCGGGTGGCCCTTTTCCTTCTGCGCGCCGATCGGGTGCGCGGGCACGCCGGCGGCGCCATGCATCGCGACATCCGCGGTGCCGTGAGCGTCATGATCGGGGGCGGGGGCGCCATGACCCTCGGTCGCGGCATGGCCGCCGCCGCCATGTCCGCCATGGCCGTCGTCCTTCGGCTCCAGCTTGTCCCTGATCGTCGGGTCGAGCGTCGCGGTCTGCCCGTCGCGCCCGAATTTCGCATAGATCAGGCTGTGCGTGGGTTCGCGATCATTCGCATAGACGACATGGCAGCCGGCGCAGCCCGAGTTGCGGTAATCGCCGGGCTGGTCATTGGTGCCCATGAACCACATGAACGGATCGTTGAGACGGGTCTTGTGGATGTTCAGCACCGGGATCGCGACGCGCAGGCCGGTGCCGGGGCCGCGATTGGACTGCTTGAGATCGGGCCGGCCCGGCTCCTCGAGGCGCTGGATGATGCCGGTCGAATTGGGCAGGCCGATTTCGGCGAAGGTGCTGTTGATCGTGCGGCCGCCGCGCTCGAACACGCGGAAGATGTCGCCCGGTGGCAGGATGTGCCAGGTCGGCAGCGGATACATCACCGGCAGTGCGCCGCGCGCCTTCTGCTCGGGGGTGACGGTGCCCGGCGGCGAGCCCGGCGACTTGATCTGGGCCGGTTCGCCCTTGGCGGTATAGGCCTCGCCGAACAGGTAATTCTTGTAGGGCACGATGCCGTTATTATAGGCGCCGCCGCCCCACAGCATCGCGCCGGTCGACATCAGCGAACGTTCGGCTGCCTGGATGATCTCCAAATGGCAGGCGCCGCAGGCCTCGCGCGCGACCCGGTAATCGGCGGGGTTGACGAAGCGCACATATTCCGGCGCCTCCTTGTTGAGCAGCGTGTAGCTCCGCTTCGGGTTCGCCGAGGACGGCCAATGCCAGCTCTGCGGATATTTGGGCAGGACATGCGCCTTGTCGCGGGCCTGGACATAGGCGGCGTCGGTCGCCTTCAGACCGGCCTGGACATGCACGGTCGCGTCGCCGCCATGGCAGTCGACGCAGCCCAGCACCACCGCTTCGGTCTGGTGCATGGTCTTGCGGTCGGTCGCGGTATGGCAGGAGACGCAGCCCTCGCTCTTCGCATCGGCCTGGGTCCAGTCCTGGTTGCGCGGGGCATCGGCGAATTTGGGATAGACGCGGGCGACAGGCTTTTCGCCTTCGGACGCCGGCGCGGGCGAGGGGGCCGAGACGAGGATGGTGAGCGCAGCTGCCAGCGCGATCGCGCCCCGGGCCGCCCATCGTGTCGTCATCAAGGATGCCAAAGCCCGCATTGAAATCCTCAGAAACTCAAAATCGCGTTGAAGAGGACCGAATAATAGCGGTCGTCGCCACGCGAGTTCGTGAAAAGATCGGAAAAGCCCTTGCCCGGATCCAGTACGGCACCGGACAGGCGGAAGATCGCATTCTGCACCATGCTGGGGCGCCAGATGATCGCGCCGGACAGATCCCAGCCGATAGTCTTGGGGATGCTGCCCTCGTTGCGCAGCTCACGCAGGGTCGCGGTATTCTCGAACCAGAGATGGTTCAGATTGGTCGAGAAGCGCAGCTGCGGCAAAATGTCGAAATCCGCGCCGACGCCGAGCAGCATCGTTCCCGGATTGTTGAAGTTCGACTGACCCTGCTCCTTGGAGGTGCGCAGATCGTTGATGATGCCATTGCGCGGCGAGATGGCGACGTTGACGCCGCCGCCGGCGAAGGGGACGGTCTGGCGGATCCAGTAGCTGGTGTCGGCCCCGGCGAAAATCGGGTTCTCGAAGATGGCCGAGAAGCCGGTTTCCTTGTTGTCCTTGGGCTTGCCGTCGCCGGACGTATAGAGGCCCGACAGTTTCAGGCGGATCCAGTCGATATCATAGCTCAGCTCGGCCGCGGCGAAGAGCGCACGGATCTTGGCGGGCTTCGAGGTGAAGAAGTTGTTCCGGTCCTCGCCGAACGCACCATAGACGGTCGACGACAGGTTGAAGCGCTTGATCCGGCCGTCCAGGCTGTAGCCGACATAATAGACGTCATATTCGCGCGGCCGCTGATCGCCGAGCAGCGCCGGGCGGACGGGGAAGCCATTATGGTCGAGCGTGCGCTCCTTCTCCCGGTTGAAGTTCCCGGTCACCGAAACGAGCGAGGTGAGGCCCTGGATCGGAAAATCCTGCGCGAACAGGTTGGCGCTGACGACATAATCGTCGCGCGGCTTTTTGGTGACGTCGTTCAGGCCGCTATTGGTGTCCTTGTCCAGCCGCCAATAGGCCTGGACGTTGAACTGGTAGCGGTTGTTGTCGCGATTGCCGAAGAAGCGGATGCCCAGCTGATTGTCCTGGAAAAGGAAACCGCGGAAGTCGAGCTGAACGGGCTGGATGCCTATGCGCAACGAATCGAAATCGAACCGATCCGAACGGTTGCCCAGATGCTTGTCGACGAACAGTTCCTGCACGCCGAAGAACACGTCGGTGCGGTGGCTGGGCTTCGACGAACGGACGTTGAGGACACGGCGTTCCTCCACGTTCACATAGTTGACCTGATAGGCGAATAGCGCCCGATATTCGATGTCCGGCGGCTTATAGGCGGTCGACCCCTTGGTCAGGCCGAAGCCGAACAGTGCCGTCTGCACCGCGACGAGGCTGTTCTGACGGCCGAAGGTGTCGATCGCGCCCGGCCGTTCCGACGTCTGATCGGCGACCGGCGTCGGGAAGGAGCGCGGCTCGATGATGGTGTCGGAGATCGCGTTTATGCCGAAGAACCAGTCATCCCCGGTGATCGGCAGGAAGAACGGCTTCTTGTCGAGCTGGATCGGCCGATCGCCCTTCAGGCTGTTCTGGTGATAGGGATCGAACTGCGAATGGCAGACATTCTGGATGCCGACATAATTCTTGTCGGGGCACAGCGCCTTGGCCAGCCGCCAGCGATCGGGAATCGGGAATTCATCGGTCGGAAACGCCGATGGCGGCGGCGCGGAGACCGCGCCGACATTGTTCTGGATTACCGGCGCCGGCAATTGCCCGACATAGCCGGGCCGGCGGCGGCCGTCGATCATCGGATCGTCGACCGTGGCGCCGGGCTCGATCGGAGCGACGGCTTCCGCGCTGGCCGGAACGGCGAGAATCGCCGGGTCGGCGGGGGGCGTTGTGGTCGCGGAGGCATCGACCGGCTTGGGATCGGCGACCGCCGCCGCCTCGCCGCCGGGCGCCGCAGATGCCAACGCCATGGCATGCAGAAGCAGGGATGAGAGCGCCGCTGCCATTATTTTCCGCCGCACACGTCCTGATCGGACGTATCGAGGAAGGGAGCGAACGGACAGTTGACGTAGCGCAGCCGCACGCCGGCTCCGATAGCGACGACGATCTGATCCGCGCGGATCGCCGTCGGAGCATTGCCGATGCCACCTATGCGGGCCCCGCCATTATGTACGCCCAGGAACGAGATCATGTCGTCCTGATCGATGCCGTCGCCGGACACGCCCAGGCCGCCGATCAGCGTGTTGCCGCGATAGATCGGCACCGAGCCTGGGAATATCTGGATACCATTCTGAAGCCGGTTTTGCGCCTTGCCGGCGACATCGGGGCCGAAGGTGCAGCGCTGACGCGTGTCTACCGCGGAAGCGCCCAGCACGAAGCCGAGATGCTGGGCGAGATTGCTGAAGATCAGCGCGCTCTGCAGCCCGGTCGAAAAGGGGCTCCATTCGTTGAACGGGCGCGACAGCGGTCCATTGGGCTGCCCGACCTCACCGTCCGGGAAGAACGGGCGAGACAGATTGCCGCCCGAACGATCGGCAAAGGCGACCTTGCCGGTGAGGGCGGTCGGATCGTT
The DNA here is from genome assembly GCA_004297635.1 of Rhizorhabdus sp. Taxonomy (GTDB): domain Bacteria; phylum Pseudomonadota; class Alphaproteobacteria; order Sphingomonadales; family Sphingomonadaceae; genus Rhizorhabdus. The sequence continues at coordinate 3,861 of SCUQ01000502.1, forward strand.
CAGGAAGGTCCGCACCTTCTGGACAAAGGACTGAACGTCCGGCGACGGATTGCCGAGCAGATCGCCTGCTGCATGCGTGCCGGAGAAGAAGGTGGCGGTGCGGGCTTTCTGGATCGAAACGTCGCTACCGAAAATAGGTGCATCGGGCGACCGGTCCATGCCCAGGATCGACCCATGGGTATCCACCACCGCCATGGTGACCTGGGCCCGGCTGTCGAGCGGCTTGCGGATCTGAGCGCGCGCCCGGCTCATGATCTTGAACGCTTCTTCGAGCAGCGCCTTCACCTCCGCGGCCGTCAAAGGCGCAGGGTTGTCCGCTCCATCGGTGCCGGCCCGGATCGGATAGCGCGGATTGCCGGAGCCATCGGTGAAGATGAACGCATCGGGATTGTCGATCGCGACGCCGGAAGCGCGTTCCGCCGCGGTGGCCGCCCTTATGCCCGAGGCTTCCGTGCCATAAGCGGTGCCGGCGAGGATGGTCGGCGTAGTGCCCTGCGCATAATAGCCGTTGACCGAAACCAGCGTACCGACGCTGCCGTTGAGCGCGGAGAAGGCCCGTGCATTGGCCGGGTTGGATTTGATGTCGCTCGGCTGCGCATCGCTGTACCGCAGCTGGACCACCGCCTGGATATTGTTGCCCCTGATCGCCTCGGGGGCCTCGAAGCCGGTCAGGCCGGCCAGCGCGATGATCTCGTCGTCATCCTTGTCGACATCGTCGATGTTGCTGTCGAAGCCATAGAGGCCATCCGACATGACGCCGATGCCGCCGACCGCTACGCCGTTCTTGTAGATGGGAAAGCCGCCGGGATCGGCCGCCAGCCCGAGCGGAGAGCGCTTCGGACCGATGAACGCCCCCGTGCCGCCTGCCGCCATATAGCGCTGGTTGAAATCGGAGCAGGGAAGCTGGCTGAACTGCACGCCGAACAGCGGACCGCCGGGCAACATGTTGTTGCCGGCGGGGAAATGCTCCTGAACGATGAAGCTTGCCGTGCGGGTGGAGAAGGCGTTGCCGCCCGAGGACAGATAATCCCCCGTAATCGCCTTGGCGATGGCCGCCGCGACGAGCGGGTTGGCGTCCGCCGTGCCCGGAACCACCAGTCCTTCGACATCGGTGGGTTTCACCGTGCGATTGGTCGTCCTGACGGCGAGCGTCGTCGGCGCGCCGTTCATCCGGAACACGGCCAGGACATTGCCCGGGCGGTCGACGATCGCGATGACCGCCGGCTTGCCGCGCGCGGTTGCCTCCTCGATCGTCTGGGCCAGGATCTTCTGGACGTCGGCCGTGGTCAGCACTTCCTGCGCCGGAACGGCATAGACCGGCGTCTGCGACGGCGTGGGCGTAGGGGTTGGCGTGGGCGTCGAGCCGCCGCCGCCTCCGCCGCACGAAGCGAGCACGAAGGCGACACTGGTAAGAGCAGCTACGGCACGCGAGGCAAAGATCATTTGAGCGCCCTTATCGACGCCGCTGCCTGACCCAGCGCCGTCCGGAATTCGGCCGGGCGATAGGCATTGCTGTTGCCCACCGCCTTATAGGCCCGATCGATCGCGCCGCGGGCATTGCGGGCGCGATCCGCGCTGACATGGCCCTGACGGACCAGTCCGTTGAGAAGTGTATCGATTGCCATCACGGCCTGGGCCGAGCCCTCATAGTCGGTGAAGCGCGCGGTGATCGTGCTGCTCGCTATACTGTCGATGACCGCGAAACTTTCGGACCGGCCGAAGCTGGCGCGGGCCATCATGTCGGCGAGTCCGTCGGCCGAGGCCGCCAGCCGCCGCGCCGCGGAAACGGCGGCGCCGCGATCCTTGGCCAGCGCTGCATGGAACGCCTTCGAGTCGGCATCGAACCTCGCCGACGCGCCGGGGGCTGCAACTTTCGCCGCCGCTGAGAGCATGATCATATTCTCGTCGTTGAAGGGCGGCATGCCGGACGGGATCGGACGGCCAGGGTTGGCCAGCCAGTTCGCCTTGCCGCTGGGGCCGTCGACGATCTGCCGATGGCAGCTGTGACAATCGAAGAAATAGATTTCCGGGAAGATGCCGTCGGTGCCCAGCTTCGGGCTGGCGAACAGCGTGCTCTGGCGGCTGACCGCCACCGCCTGGCCGACCGCCCACATCTGGACATTGTTGGTGCGGTGCTTGCGGCGGATATAGTCCGCATCCTCGTCATGATGCTGCTGGAGCGCCGAGAAGAGATCGAGCTCGAACGCAACTCGCGGATGGCCGGCGGCCATGATCCGGTGCGATACGAACTGGCCGGGCTTGTCGCTGCCGAAATGGCAGTCGAGGCATTTTTCGGCGCGGGCGCGCGGCTGATCCAGCGGGTAAAGGCCGCGCGCGACATTGGCCGCATGGCTCTGGCCAACCGCATAATGGGTGCTCAGCCATTGCTGGGCACCGCCGTGGCAGGCCTCGCAGCCGACGCCGTCGCTCACCTGCCAGCGCGGGCCTTTGCCGGCATAGGCGGGGTCGGCATGGCAGCCCAGGCATTCGCCGGCCGAGGTGGCCGGCCCGATTCCCATCTTGGCGGCGATCGCCTGGCCACGCGGGCTGGCAAGCACCGCGAAGGCGCGGCTGTGCGCACCCGTCTCGCTGGAGGCGCTCTGCCAGTGAAGGATTTCATCCTGGCGAACGACCGCACCGGTCGGCTCGCTGCGTCCATGGCAGGTCGATCCCGCGCAGGAGGCGACCCCGACATGGCTATTGCCCGATGCCGCGGACGATGATGACGCTACGGCGCGCTCCGCCGTGCCGGTGACGGCAAGAAAGAGAAAACCGATAGCGAAGACGGCGGCGCCCAGAAGCC
>SCUQ01000503.1 GCA_004297635.1 Rhizorhabdus sp.
GCTTTTTATATCGCCGCGCTCGGCTCGCGGCGGACCCAGGCGAAACGGCTCGAGCGGCTCGCCGAGATGGGCTTCACCGCCGAGCAGCTTGGCCGCATCGACGGCCCCGCCGGGCTTGCCATCGGCGCGGCGACCCCTGCCGAGATCGCACTCTCGATTCTTGCCGGTTCGATCGCCGCACTGCGCGGGGCATGACGGTCGGCGCCATCCTGCTGGCGGCCGGCAGCGCGAGGCGGATGGGTGAGGACAAGCTGATCGCCGATCTGGGCGGAAAGCCGCTGGCCGAGCATGCGCTGACAGCGATCCATGCCGCAGGGCTGGCCGGGCCGATCGTCGCGGTGGCGCCGGGTAGCTCGCTGCTTTCACGATTCGAGGGACGAGGACGTTTCGTCGAGGTCACGGATCACGCGCTTGGCATGGGGCATTCGCTACGCGCCGCGATCGGCCAGGTGCCGCCCGAGTGGACGGCGGCGCTCATCTGCCTCGCCGATATGCCGTTCGTCAGGCCGGAGACGCTGGCGCTGCTGGCCTCACGCGCGACCGTGGGAGCGATCATCCGGCCGATCCATGAGGGGCGGCCGGGCAACCCGCTGCTGTGGGGGCGCGACCATTTCGCGATGCTTGCGCGGTTGACCGGGGATCGCGGCGGGCGGGATCTGCTCCGTCAGCATCCGGCGGAGCTGATGGAATGCGGCGATGGCGGCGTGTTGATCGATATCGATACGCCCGAGGCTCTGGACCTGGCGCGGCGGCGCGCCTTTCCCTGATCCGGCGTATCAGAGGCTTCGCAGCGCCGCAGCGGGGCGCGCCGCGAGGACCGGCAGCGAACCTATCAGACCGATCCCCAGGGTACCGATTGCGCCGATCGCCAGGGTCGCGAACACCGTCGGCCAGTCGGTCGCCCATTTCAGGTCGAATATCTGTGTCGCCACATACCAGCCAGCCGCCGTCCCTGCCGCCAGTGCCAGCGCGGCGACGACCAAGGCAAGCAGCGCATATTCGATCGCCTGTGCCAGCAATATCTGGCGGCGGCTCGCGCCCAGCAGCTTGAGCAGAACCGCATCGTAAAGGCGCGCCCGGCGCGACGCGGCGATCGCGCCGACCAGGACGGCGATCCCCGCCGCCAGCGTGACCGAGGCGGCGGCACGGATCGCGGTGGAAAGCTGGCCGAAGATCGTCGAGATCTGCCCGACGACATCCTTGACCCGGATCAGCGATACCGACGGGAATCCCCCGATCACCGCCTTGTTGACCGCGGCTTCGCGCGGGTCGGGCAGGGCGATGGTCGCCATATAGCTGTGCGGCGCGCCTTCGAGCGAACCCGGCGCGAAGATGATGCCGAAGTTGAAGCCCATCGTCTCCCAGTTGACCCGCCGGATCGAGGCGACCCTGGCCTCCATCTCGACCCCCAGCACCGAGAAGGTCATTGCATCGCCGGGCTTGAGGTCGAGTGCCTTTGCGGCCTGTTCCTCGATCGAGACGAGCGGTGGCCCCGCATAGTCGGCCGGCCACCACTGTCCCGAGAGAAGCTCATTGCCCTCCGGAAGCGTCGCCGCATAGGTGATGCTCCGGTCTCCGTTGAGGATCCAGGCGCCCTTCGGGACCGGCTTCATGTCCGTCACACGGATACCGCGTACCGCGACCACCGATCCGCGCAGCGAGGGCACATTGTT
>SCUQ01000504.1 GCA_004297635.1 Rhizorhabdus sp.
ACATGATATACATGGACCCATTCTAGCCGATATTCCCGGCCGGTGGCGAGCGATACGCTATGCTCGATTCCTCGTCCGTAGACCTGGTCTCCGAAACTGACGAACGACCGCGGGGTCATTTCCCTGATCTCTATGCTCTTGCTGACGCGATCGAAAAAATCCCTCACACCGGCATGGCCGCGAAACGTGCCGGCGAAGGGGATTTTGCCCTCGGGGCCGTGATAGGTCCACATGATGTCGGGGGACAGCGTTGCGAAGGCAGCGTCGATGTCTCCGGCATTGAAGGCATCGAAAAAGCGCCCGACGACGTCGGCACCATCCTGGCTGTTGCTCATTGCGCATTCTCTCCTCGCGGCGCGCGGCACCGGCCGTTCTGCCGATGGCAATTCGATATGGTCATCGCGCCAGCACGGGGTCAATGCCGGTGCCCTTGGCTGATGTTGCGTCTCCGGCAACATATTCGCCGCAGATCGGGATTGAGCTTGCGGCCGCTTGTGGCGATGCAGAGCTTTCACGGTGTTCGCCTGATGGCTCCTGCCAGCGCGATCCCCATCTCGGAGGCCGGCAGCTTGCGCGACAAGATCGATATTTCGTGCGTTCCCGCCACCCTCGCCTTTGGAATGGCGCGATGAGCAGTGTCGGCATCACGTTCATGATGTTGGTCGTCGCAGCATCCAGGGCGCTCACCCTGCGGCGGCGCTTCGCCATTTTCAGCCGTGTCAGGCTGGGCCAGGCCGCGGGACTGCGCCCAGATTATGCACAGGAGACGTCTGCATGACCACTGCCAATGATCTTTCGCGGCTGACCGCGAAGGCGGCCGCCTTTATCGGCGGCGAGAAGGGGTTGTTCATCGGGGGTGAATGGCGCGCCGCCGAAAGTGGCGAGACGCTGCCGGTCGTCGATCCCAGCAGCGGCCGCGAGGTCGGCCGCATCGCGCAGGCGGGCGCCAGCGATGTCGACGCTGCGGTGGCCTCGGCACGACGTGCGCTCGAGGACCCGGCCTGGGCGCGCATGCGGTCGCACCAGCGTGAGGAGATCATGCTGCGGCTCGCCGAGCTGATCCGCGCCGAGGCGCCGGCTCTGGCCGAGATCGAAACGGTGAACAGCGGCAAGCTCATCGCGAATACGCGCTTGTTCGACGTCGATCTGTCGGTCCACACGCTGCGCTACATGGCGGGATGGGCGAGCAAGCTCCATGGCGAGACGATGGATCTTGCCGTTCCCTATCTGCCGCAGATGCGCTTCAACGGTTTTACGCGGCGCTTTCCTGTTGGGGTCGTCGCTGCGATCACGCCGTGGAACGTGCCGCTGTGCCAGGCGGTCTGGAAGCTGGCACCGGTGCTGGCCACCGGCTGCACGATCGTCCTCAAGCCTTCGGAACTGACCTCGCTGACCGCGCTGCGGCTCGCCGAGCTGTGCGAAGAGGCGGGCGTTCCGGCGGGCGTGGTCAATGTCGTGACCGGCACCGGCGACGTTACGGGCAGGGCGCTGATCGAGCATCCCGGAGTCGACAAGATCAATTTTACCGGCTCGACCCGGGTCGGCCGGCTCATCGCGGAGCATGCGGCCCGGAGCTTCAAACATTATAATCTCGAGCTTGGCGGGAAGTCGCCGCTGATCATCGCCGAGGACGCTGATCTGGAAAAGGCGATACCCGGAGCCGCCTGGGCAATCTATGGTAATTCCGGGCAGAATTGCTGCGCCGGTTCGCGTGCGCTCATCCATGAGAAGCATTTTGACAAGGTGCTCGCCGGCGTGGCCGACATAGCGGCCTCGATCCGTCTCGGACCTGGTCTCGACCCCGCATCGATGATGGGGCCGCTGGTCGGCAAGATCCATCGCGCGCGGGTTGCCGAGCACGTCGATCGTGCGCGGACATCCGGAGCGCAGGTCATCGGCGGCGAGATTGTCGACGGGGAGGGCAGCTATTTCAACCCGGCCATCATCACAGGTCTCGATCACGGCCATCCCACGGTGCAGGAGGAGATCTTCGGCCCGGTGCTGTGCGCCTTTCCGTTCAAGGATGACGAAGAGGCGCTGCGGCTCGCCAATGATACGGCATTCGGTCTCGGTGCCAGCATATGGACCGAGGGGCTCACCACCGCCAATCGCTATTTCGAGCGGTTGAAGGCCGGCACGGTCTGGATCAACACCCACAACGTGCTCGATCTCTCTCTGCCTTTCGGCGGAGTGAAACAGTCGGGCGTGGGCTTCGAACTGGGGCGTCAGGGCATCGAGTCGCACACCGTGGTGCGGGCGGGGGTCATGCTCGTAGAAGACTGACCGTTCCGTCTCCTCAATCCCGGGCCAGTTCGCGTTCCAGCAGCTTGAGTCGGTCGACGATGCCGAAGAAGAACGCGGTCGACCAGCCCAGCAGGATGATGCCGTCTGCGCCCTCGATCGCGCCGAATATGCGTCCCCCTGCCGGCAAGACCACGTCGCCATAGCCGATCGTGACATAGGTGGACGTGGAGAAGTAGAGCGCCTGCTCGAAATCCGGGAGCAGATCGAGATAGCGATAGGCGAAGGCCCATGCCCATATCTCCACGGTGTGGAGCACGAACAGCCCAAAGGCGGCACCCAGCACGACGAGCGCATTTCCCACGGCGGTCAGCAGCCGGCTTCTCGCCCTCCGGTGGCGATGGAGCAGGGCGAGCAGCCCTGCCAGTCCCGCCAGATGGATGAGGACCGTCAGTGCCACTATGACAGTGGCATATATCAGTTGCTCGGCTACCGACATCGCCGATGGAAAGGTGCCGCCGGTCGCGCTCGATGCCACGATGAAATCATTTGAGCCGCCGTCATGCCAGGAAGGATGACCGCGAAACTAGGATTGCTCGGACACGCCTG
>SCUQ01000505.1 GCA_004297635.1 Rhizorhabdus sp.
CGCGCCCTTCGCACCCATCACCGCGATCTCGGCGGTCGGCCAGGCATAGTTGAGGTCGCCGCGCAGATGCTTGGAGCTCATCACGTCATAGGCGCCGCCATAGGCCTTGCGGGTGATGACGGTGATCTTCGGCACGGTCGCTTCGCCATAGGCGAAGAGCAGCTTGGCGCCATGCTTGATGATGCCGTTATGCTCCTGCGCGGTGCCGGGCAGGAAGCCGGGCACGTCGACGAAGGTGATGATCGGAATGTCGAAGGCGTCGCAGAAGCGGACGAAGCGCGCCGCCTTCTTCGACGAATTGATGTCGAGGCAGCCCGCCAGCACCATCGGCTGGTTGGCGACGATGCCGACCGGGCGGCCCTCGATCCGGCCGAAGCCGATCACGATGTTGGCGGCATGGTTGGGCTGGACCTCGAAGAAATCGCCCTCGTCGACGACCTTCGTAATCAGCTCCTTGATATCATAGGGGCGGGCCGCGCTGTCGGGGATCAAGGTGTCCAGGCTCGGCTCCAGCCGATCCCATGGGTCGTCGGTCGGCCGGGTCGGCAGCTCGTGCCGGTTCGACAGCGGCAGGAAATCGACGAATTCGCGGACGCTCAGCAGCGCCTCGATATCATTTTCGAAGGCATTGTCCGCGACGGACGTCTTGGTGGTATGGGTGACGGCGCCGCCCAGTTCCTCCTGCGTCACGACCTCGTTGGTGACGGTCTTCACCACGTCGGGGCCGGTGACGAACATGAACGAGCTGTCCTTCACCATGAAGATGAAGTCGGTCATCGCCGGCGAATAGACGGCGCCGCCCGCACATGGGCCCATGATCACGCTGATCTGCGGGATCACGCCGCTGGCGAGGATGTTGCGCTGGAACACCTCGGCATAGCCGGCGAGGCTGGCGACACCCTCCTGGATACGCGCGCCGCCCGAATCGTTGAGGCCGATCACCGGCGCCCCGACCTTCATCGCCATGTCCATGATCTTGCAGATCTTCTGCGCGTGCCGTTCGCTCAGCGCACCGCCATAGACGGTGAAGTCCTGGCTGAAGACATAGACCAGGCGGCCGTTGATCGTGCCCGATCCGGTAACCACGCCATCGCCCGGGATATGCTCCTGCTCCATCCCGAAATCGGTGCAGTTATGCTCGACATACATGTCGAGTTCCTCGAAGGAATCGGCGTCGAGCAGCACCTCGACCCGCTCGCGCGCGGTCAGCTTGCCCTTCTTGTGCTGCGCCTCGATGCGCTTTTCGCCACCGCCCAGCCGGGCCGCGGCGCGTTTCTCTTCGAGCTTCTGCAGGATCGCCAGCATATGGGCACTCTGCTCCCTTGTGAAATCGATGAGCGCCCCCTTTTCAAGCTTTCGCCGATAAGGCAAATGTGAAATTGCGGAATTGCGAAGTGCATATTTGCGGATATTGCGGCGACCCCCGCTTTGGGCGACGGCCAGCCTTGGCGGCGCACCCGGCCGGCGGGCGAGGAGAAGAGCGAAGACCATGGCCAGACGCACTGCCCCCCGCCTGTTTGCCGGACATGAGCTGAAGATGATCCGGCGGCGTGCCGGGCTGGGCCAGGCGGCCATGGCGACGCGCGTCGGGCTGTCCGTTTCCTATCTGTCGCAGCTCGAAAATGACGACCGGCCCGTTACCGCGGCGGTCAGCGAAGCGTTCGCCCGCGCTTTCCCGATCGACTGGAACAGCGACGCCGCCGGCGATTCCGAACGGCGGCTGGCGGGCCTGCGCGAGGCGCTTGCCGATCCGCTGTTCGCCGGAACCGACATCGGTGCACAGGCCCTCCACCGCCTGGTCGAGCAGCAGCCGTTGTTCGCCGACCAGTTCGTCCGCCTCCATGACGCGTGGCGGCGCACCGGCGAGCGGCTCCAGCTGGTCGACGACCGGATCGCCAGCGGCGTGCCCGGCGACGACCGCCTGCCATGGGAAGAGGTGCGCGACTGGTTTCACGAAGCCGGCAACTATGTCGACAGCATCGATCGCGCCGCCGAAGCCCTGGCCGGCGAACTGGATGCCGAGCCGCTGCCCGAGGGTCTGCTCGCCCATGCGCTCAAGCACCGCCACGGCGTCGATGTCGTCATCGCCAGCGACGATGGCGGCATGCTGCGCCGTTTCGACCGGGCGCGCGGGCTGCTCACCATCGGCGCGGCCCAGCCCCCGGAGACGCGCCGCTTCATGATCGCGCACCAGCTGGCGCTGCTCGAGTTCCGCTGGGAGATCGCACTGGTCGCCGAGCAGGCTGATCTGCGCGCCGCCGAGGCGCGGCCGCTGCTGTCGGTCGGCCTCGCCAATTATGCGGCGGGCGCGCTGCTGATGCCCTATCGCCGCTTCCGCGAAACGGCGCGGGCGCTGCGCCACGATATCGATCGGCTCTGCCAGCGCTTCGGCGTGAGCTTCGAACAGGCCTGCCATCGCCTTTCGACCCTCCAGCGCCCGGCCGAACGCGGCATTCCGTTCTTCTTCTGCCGGGTCGACATGGCAGGCAACATCACCAAGCGCCACTCGGCGACCCGGCTGCAGTTCGCCCGCTTCGGCGGCGCCTGTCCGCTATGGATCGTCCATGAGGCGGTCGCGATCCCCGATCGCATCCTCGTCCAGCTCGCCGAGATGCCCGATGGCGCCCATTATGTCTCGATGGCCAAGGGGCTGGTGAAGCCGTCGGGCAGCTTCACCCGGGCCCCGCGCCGCTACGCGGTCGCGCTCGGGTGCGAGGTCGAGCATGCCCGTGACTTCATCTATGCGGACGCGCTCGACACCAGCAACGACGATGCCGCCACCCCGATCGGCACCTCCTGCCGGCTCTGCCCGCGCCAGCATTGCGACCAGCGTGCCTTTCCGCCGGCGGGGCGGGCGATCGAGGTCGATACCGACCAGCGCGACGTGGTGCCGTACCGGCTGGCCTGACCGATTATTCGGACGGGGCTGCTTCCTCGGTCATCGACACGGCCGGCGGCGGGAAATGATCGTAGAGCAGGATGCCGCCGACGATCGCGAAGGCCGTCAGGGCCAATGCGATGACGATCGCCGGCATGCGGTGGCGATACCAGCGCCGGAACTTCTCCGATCGCGTGAGCCGCTTCTTCCGTCTCTTCCACCCCATGGCCCGAGGCTAAAGAAGATCGAAACCGGCCGCAACCGGGGGGATTGCGTCCGACCGTCGGTTATGAAAGCTTTCCCCATCAGGGGAGGAAGACGGCATGCGACCCGCAACCCGCGCCATCATCACCGCCACCGCCATTTCGGGCACGCTCGACCTGCTCAGCGCCTTCCTGTTCAGCGCGGTCAAGGGGGTGGGTCCGATGCGCGTGCTCCAGAGCGTCGCAGCGGGACCGTTCGGTGATCCGATGCTGCAGGGGACCAGCGCGCCGGTCGCGCTGGCCGGCCTGATCGTCCATTATGCGCTGATGACGGTGATGGTGAGCGTCTTCGTCATAGCCGCGCTGAACCTGCCGCTCATCCTGCGCCGGCCGCTGCTGGCGGGCCTGCTCTACGGCGGCGTCCTCTATCTGGTCATGTACTGGATCGTGCTGCCCGCCCGCTGGCCGGATCTGTTTCCGCGCACCGGGCTGTGGGATGTCGGCAATGCGCTGTTCTCGCACCTCGTCTGCGTCGGCCTGCCGATGGGTCATGTCGTCGCCCGCGCCCTGCGGCGGCCCCTGGCCTAAAGGAATTCGCGACCGCGCCGTTAACCCTGATGGGAACGGCGTCGGTCGGCCAGCACAGACCGCCACCGCTCCGGGAAATAGTGGAGCGAGGCATGACACATAGTCTCAGATCGCAGCAGTTCCTGACCGAATCGCGTCTGCGCGATGCGATGCGGGGCGATATCGATGCCTGCTTCCAGCTCGGCGTATCCTATTCGGCGGGCGCCGACGGCTGCCCGCTCGACCTGATCGCCGCCCACAAATGGTTCAACATCGCGGCGCTGGGCGGCAATCCGCGCGCGATGGGATGCCGTGCCGAGATCAGCGAGGAGATGACCGCCCGCGAGATCATCGAGGCGCAGCGCCAGGCCCGGGCGATGCTGGGCTTCGGGAACCGGATGGCGGCGTAATTTGCTTGCCCGCCTTCAGCGGGCGCCCTCAAACGCCGGGCGCCGGACATCCGTCCGGCTTGGCTTCCTCGCTATCGCTCGGACGCGATCTTCGCGCTTGCCTCTTCGAACCTCTCTACCTGAGACCCAGAGCCCGGCGTTTGAGGGCCAAACAATAGACTCAGCCCTTCCTGAACGGCGTATAGTCTCCCAGCCCTTCGATATTCGCCGCGATCGCGCGGCGTTCTTCCTCCAGATACTCGGCTACCGCGCGGCGAAACCCCGGATGCGGGATGAAATGCGCCGAATAGGTCGGCACCGGCTCATAGCCACGCGCC
>SCUQ01000049.1 GCA_004297635.1 Rhizorhabdus sp.
CCGTGCGCCGAGCCGGGCTGCGAGGCGCCGGGCGAATTTCGCGCGCCGGTCATCGGCGGGCGCCGGCCCGGCTTCGACGGTCCCGGCGACTGGCGCTTCCTGTGCCTCGACCATGTCCGGGCCTTCAACAACCGCTATAATTTTTTCGACGGCATGAGCACCGACGAGATCGAGGCGGAACAGACGCCCTATGGCGGCTGGGACCGGGAAACCCGTGCCTTTTCGCCCAATGCCGGCGGCGGGCCGCGCTGGGCCGATTTCACCGATCCGCTCGACGCGATCGGCGCCCGATTCGCCCGCGCATCCGATCGTGACCGTGTGGATGGCCGGGAGCTTTCGGAGGGCGATCGCAAGGCCCTGAAAGTGCTGGGGCTCGGCAAGGATGCCGATCGGCGTGCGCTCCGAACCCGCTATGCGGAGCTGGTGCGCCGCTATCATCCGGACCGCAATGGCGGCGATCGGAGCCACGAGAAGGCTTTGCAGGACGTGATTTCGGCTTATACGCAGCTCAAGGGCCGCCCCGCCTTCGCATAAGCAGCATCGTCGAATCCATAAGGCAACCACGTCATGACCGACATCCCCAACGTCCAGCCCGACAGCCGCACCGATACGGTGCTCGCGTCGCCCGATCGGATGGTGAAGGTACGCGAACTGTTCGGGATCGACAGCGATCTCGAGGTTCCCGCCTTCTCCGAATCGGACGAACGGGTGCCCGATCTCGATCCGGCCTATGTGTTCGATCCCGATACGACCCTGGCGATCGTCGCGGGCTTCGCGTTCAACCGCCGCGTCATGGTGCAGGGCTATCACGGCACCGGCAAGTCGAGCCATATCGAGCAGGTCGCCGCACGGCTGAAATGGCCGTGCATCCGCATCAATCTCGACGCGCATATCAGCCGCATCGATCTGGTCGGCCGCGATGCGATCGTGCTGCGCGACGGCCAGCAGATCACCGAGTTTCGCGAGGGCCTGCTGCCATGGGCGCTGCAGACGCCGACCGCGCTGGTGTTCGACGAATATGATGCGGGCCGGCCCGACGTCATGTTCGTGATCCAGCGTGTGCTGGAAACCGAAGGCAAGCTGACCCTGCTCGACCAGAATCGGGTGATTCGTCCAAACCCGTGGTTCCGGCTGTTCGCAACCGCCAACACGGTGGGCCTGGGCGATACTACCGGTCTCTATCACGGTACCCAACAGATCAACCAGGGGCAGATGGACCGTTGGAACATCGTCGTCACGCTCAACTATCTGCCGGCCGCGACCGAGGCGCAGATCGTGCTCGCCAAGTCGGGCGAATATGACAAGCCTGATGGGAAGAAGGTGGTCGAGGATATGGTGAAGGTCGCCGATCTCACCCGCCAGGGCTTCGTCGCCGGTGACATCTCGACGGTGATGAGCCCACGCACCGTGATCAGTTGGGCGCAAAATACGTTGATCTTCAACGATGTCGGCTTCGCCTTCCGCCTGTCCTTCCTCAACAAGTGCGACGAGAGCGAGCGGCCGCTGGTCGCCGAATATTATCAGCGCGTATTCGGCAAGGACCTGCCGGAGAGCATTGTCGGGAAAGCCTGAAGCCATGACCGATATGTCGCCGCTGCTGCCGCTCGAAGGCGGCTTCAACCTCCGCGACATGGGCGGCTATGCGACGGCTGACGGTCGCCGCGTTCGGCGCGGCCTTTTGTTTCGTTCGGGCCTGATGTCGATGCTGACCGAAGCGGACGAAGCGCGGCTGGCCGCGCTCGGCATCGCTACGGTCTGCGATCTGCGCCGCCCCGTCGAGCGCAGGCGCGATCCTACCCGCTGGTGCGAGCCGGCCGGCGTGCTGTACTGGGCGCGTGACCATGATGCATCCAGTGGCGTGCTCGGCGAGTTGCTGAGCGGGGCACTGCCCACCGCCGATGGCGTCCGCGCGGCGATGATCTCGGTCTATCGCGAAATTCTCATCGATCATGCGCCGTCCTATCGTTTCCTGTTCGATCGGCTGGCCGGCGGGCATGTGCCGCTGCTGTTCAACTGCTCGGCGGGCAAGGACCGCACCGGCGTCGGGGCGGCTCTGATCCTCTCCGCGCTCGGCGTGCCGCGCGAGACGATCTACGAGGATTATCTGCTGACCAACCGCTTTGCCGATTTCAGCCGTATCGTCGGCCGGGTCGATCCCGATCGCTACCGTAATATCGACGCGGATGTGCTGGCGCCGCTGCTCGCGGCCGATGCCGATTATCTCGACACCGCCTTCGACAGCCTCGATCGCGATCATGGCGGGATCGACGCCTATCTCGCGTCGATCGGGGTCGACGACGCGGTCAAGGTACGACTTCGCGAGCTGCTGCTGGACTGATGGCGGAGCAATCCCCTCTCGAAGCCTTTCGCCTCGTCCTGGGCGGCACCGCCCGGGCGATGGCGCGCGAGCCCGAACTGGAGGTCAGTTTCACCGCCGAAGCGCCCTCCGCGTCGTACAAGCAGCTGCGGGTTCCGGCGCCCTCGCGCAACCTGCCCGCGCAGGCGGTGGCCGAGGCGCGCGGTTTCGCGGACAGCTTCGCGCTCAGGATCCGTCACCATAACCAGGCGCTTCACGAACGGATGGCGCCGGCCGAGCCGGTTGCGCGCGCCGTCCATGACGCGGTCGAACAGGCACGCGTGGAGGCGCTGGGTGCCCGGTCCATGGCGGGGGTGCGCTCCAATCTCAGTCAGGCGCTGGAGGTGCGGCTGCGCTCCGATCCGCTGGTCCGGGCGCGCGTCCGTGAGGAAGTGCCGCTGTCGACCGCGGTGGGCCTGCTGGTGCGCGAACGGCTGACCGGCCAGGCGCCCCCCGCGATCGCCGGGCCGGGGCTCGGCCTCGTCCGCGACTGGATCGAGGAAAAGGCGGGCAAGGACCTGGATGCGCTCGAACTCGCGTTCGACGACCAGGCGGCATTTGCCCGGCTGGTCGGCCGCCTGCTGGAGGACCTCGAACTGACCGAGGGCGAGCAGGCGCCCGAGACCGATCCTGAAAGCGGCGAGGACGATCAGGAGCAGGAACAGGAAGAGGGCCAGGAGCAGGACGAGGACGGCGACGATTCGGGCGGTTCGTCCGATTCCCAGGTCGAGATGCGCGCCGAGAAGTCCGAGTCTGGCGAGGAAGAGGGCGAGCAGCGCCAGCTCGACGATGACGAAATGTCGGACATGGACGGCGAGATGGGCGATGAGGGTGAGGAAGGCATGATGCCCGTCCGCCCCAATCGGCCGCTGTCGGACCTGCCGCCGAGCTTCGACTATCATCCTTATACGACTCGGCACGACGAGGAGATCGCCGCCACCGAGCTGTGCGACGAGGAGGAACTGACCCGGCTGCGGGCCTATCTGGACCAGCAGCTCGTCCACCTGCAGGGCGCGGTCACGAAGCTCGCCAACCGGCTCCAGCGCCGGCTGATGGCGCAGCAGAACCGCAGCTGGGATTTCGATCAGGAGGAAGGATTGCTCGATGCCGCGCGGCTGGCGCGGGTCGTGATCAACCCGGCCCATTCGCTGAGCTACAAGATGGAGCGCGATACCGACTTCCGCGACACAGTGGTTACCTTGTTGATCGACAATTCGGGCTCGATGCGCGGGCGGCCGATCTCGATCGCGGCGATCTGTGCCGACATTCTTGAGATCGGAAGAGC
>SCUQ01000506.1 GCA_004297635.1 Rhizorhabdus sp.
GCATCGCCGGCCAGATCGACGGTCAGGCGGGTCCGCCATGCCGCGCCGCCCTGATAGGTCAGCGCGGCGAATTCGGCGTTCGGGCAATTGTCGATCCAGTCGGCGATCGCCTTGCCGCCCGGCTTGCGGAAGGTCTCGCGCTGGCGCTTGCCGTGCTTCAGGGTCAGCACCCGCCAGCCGCAGGTGCGGAAGATGTCGTCGAACCGGTTGAACATGCGGTCCGCCGTCGTCGCGTCGAGCGACTGGCGGTTATAGTCGACGATCCACCAGCAGTTGCGGATGTCGTGCTTGTAGCCCTCAATCAGGGCCTCGTAGATATTGCCTTCGTCGAGTTCGGCGTCGCCCATCAGCGCGATCATGCGGCCGGCGTCGGCCTCGGCCAGATTGCCGTGCGCGATCAGATAATCCTGCACCAGGCTGGCGAAGGCGGTGATCGCGACGCCCAGGCCCACCGATCCGGTGGAAAAGTCGACCGGGATCTTGTCCTTGGTGCGGCTCGGATAGCTCTGCGCGCCGCCCAGGCCCCGAAAGCGCTGCAGCTGATCCAGGCTCTGCGTCCCCAGCAGATAATGGATCGCGTGCAGCACCGGGCCTGCGTGCGGCTTCACCGCGACCTTGTCGTTGGGCCGCAACGCATGGAAATAGAGCGCGGTCATGATCGTGGTGATCGAGGCGCAACTCGCCTGATGCCCGCCGACCTTCAGCCCGTCGCGGCTCTCGCGCAGGTGATTGGCGTTGTGGATCGTCCAGCTCGCCAGCCAGCGCAGCCGCGTCTCCAGCGTTTCGAGCGCCGCCACCGTGGCGGCATCCTGGGGCGTGACGTCATATTTCATCGTCGGCATTCCTGCGCTGCTTCGCGGGACAGAATTAGCCGATTGCGCCCATGAAAAAATTGCGATCTTCATCAAAACATCGCAAACGAAAGATATAATCTGCTATCATATTATCGAATATCGGCGAAAGGTTTCAAATTTCATGCTGGATGCGATAGATCGCAGAATCCTGGGGGAGCTCCAGTCGGATGGCCGGATCACCAATCATGAACTGGCGTCACGGGTCGGCCTGTCGCCAAGCCCCTGCCTGCGCCGCGTGCGCCAGCTCGAGGAAACGGGGATCATCCGTCGCTATGTCGGGCTGATCGATGCATCGGCGGTCGGCCTTCACGTCACCGCGTTCGTGCGGGTGCGGCTGGACGGGCAGGACGATCGGCATCTGAGCGCGTTCGAAGCCGCCGTGGCGGAGTTTCCGGAGGTGATGGAATGCTATCTGATGACGGGGGAGAGCGACTATCAGCTGCGCGTGCTGGTCGGTTCGCTCGCGGCCTTTGAGGATTTCCTGCGCCAGCGGTTGACCCGCATCGCCGGGGTTTCGCAGGTTACGTCGAGTTTCGCTTTGCGCCCCGTCGTCTATCGTACCGCCATACCCGTTGATTCGGCGCGCTGAAGGGCCTGTGATGATCGAAGCGATTGCCCATCTCGGCCTGCTCGATGACGAGGATATCGATCTCGATATCGCCGCGCTGGAACTGAGCGCGCTCGATCATGACGGGATCGATATCGCGCCCTATGCCGATCGGCTCGACGCACTGGAAGAGGAGCTGGCGGCGATCGCCGATGACGCCGAATCGGCGCTCGACCAGGCCGCGCTGCTCGCCCGCATATTGTCGGAGCGACACGGCTTCGCGGGCGATCGCGAAAGCTATGACGCCCCGCTCAATGCCGACATGATCCGGGTGCTCGATCGTCGTCTCGGCCTGCCCGTCAGCCTCGCGATTCTCTATGTCGGGCTGGCGCGGCGGGTCGGCTGGTCGGCCGTCGCGCTCAACACGCCGGGCCATGTGCTGGTGGGGGTGGGGCCGGAGGAGGCGTCGGTGGTGATCGATCCCTTCCATGGCGGCAGGCTGGTCACGCAGGATGTCCTGCTCAATCTGGTGCGGCAGGCGCTGGGCCCGCAGGCCGCGTTCGATCCCAGTCATCTCGCGCCGATGTCCAACCGCATGACGCTCGTCCGCCTGCTGCTCAATCAGGCGACCCGCGCGGAAAAGGCGCATGATCCGGCCCGGGCGATGATCCTGTACCAGCGCATCGTCGACGTCGCGCCGTCCAACGGCCAGGGCTGGTGGGATCTGGCCCGGCTGCAGCTCGGCGCCGGGCTGGTCGACGAGGCGCGCGGCAGTCTCAGCGCGATGCTGGAGGTGACGCGCGATGCCGAATCCCGCGCGCATGTCGTGGCCGCGCTGGAGGCGCTGGCGGGCCGGTGATCCCTTTCCCGTCGTGGCAGGGAGGGCGGGCTTCATCGGATCGTGACGAGGACCTGATCGATCACGGCGCCGCTCCCGTCGCGCAGCTGCAGCCGGTGCGCACCCGGCCCCGGCAGGATCAGCGGCTGTGCTTCCGCCGGCCCGATATCGCGCTTGTCGAGAATCAGCCGGTGCCCCGCCACCGCGCCCGCGACCAGGATGCGGATGCGCTGGCGATCGATCGGAATATCGGGATCCAGCGCATAGATGCTCCCCGACACCGGACTGGCGATCCGCGCGCGCCGCGCCTCGGGCGGGGCGGGGCCGAACAGCGGCTGGGCGGTGCCGCGCAGAAAGGCTTCGGTGCGCGCCGGCTCGATGCCGCCCGCGAAGCGGACCGGGCGCAGCTCGACGTCGGCCGGTGGGGCGGGGCGCGGTGGCGGCGACGCGCGATGGAGCGCCAGCATCAATTCCCGCCAGACCGGCGCGGCGCCGCTCGTCCCCGATACGGCCCGCATCGAATCCCCCTCCAGATTGCCGATCCAGACCGCGACCGTGTAACGGCCCGAAAAGCCGACGCACCAATTGTCGCGCATGGCCTTCGACGTACCGGTCTTCACCGCGGCCCAGAAGGGCAGGCGCAATGCGCTGTCGAGCCCGAAGGTGCCCGCGCGCGCGCCGGGATCGGACAGGATGTCCGATATGATCCAGGCGCCGGCCGGGCTGATCACCGGGCGTGATGCCTCCTGCGGATCGCCGGGGCGCAGCCGGGTCGGCGACCAGCGGCCGCCTCGGGCGAGCACGCGATAGGCATTGGCCTGCTCGGCGAGCGTCACTTCGGCTGATCCGAGCGCCAGGGAGAAGCCATAATAGTCGCCATCCTCGGTCAGGCTCTGATAGCCCAGGTCCCACAGCCGGTCGCGAAACGGGTTGACCCCGACCAGCAGCAGGGTGCGGACCGCGGGCACGTTGAGCGACGCGGCCAGCGCCGATCGCGTGGAGACGGGGCCGCGGAAGCTGCGGTCGTAATTCTGGGGAATATACAGGCCCGAGGCGGTGTCGAGCTGGACGGGGCCGTCATCGAGGATCGACGCGGCGGTGAGATAGCCCTGCTCGATCGCGGCGGCATAGAGAAAGGGCTTCAGCGTTGATCCGGCCTGGCGCGGTGCGTTGGCGCCGTCGACGGCCGCCGCCGTCGATCCGCCGCCGACGCCCCCGACATAGGCCAGCGTATCGCCGGTTGCGTTGTCCAGGACGATCACGGCGCCGTCGCGTGCGCGCTGGTCGTCCAGGCCGATCAGCTGACGCGACAGCGCGGCGATGGCGATCCGCTGGATGTGGGCGTCGAGCGTCGTCGTCACCCGCATGCCGGGCTTGTCGATCAGCCGCTGCGCGAGATGCGGCGCGAGCCCGGGGTCGATCCGCAGCCGCCGGGCGGAGCCCAGCGAGGTGGCGGCGATGGCCCTCAGCGCCGGGCAGTCGGCTGGCGCCATCGCGCAGGCGCGGCGGGCGATGCGCTCCGGCGGGGCCTGCGGATCGGGCAGCAGCGCGGCGACCAGCAGCGCCTCGTCGCGCGAAAGCCGCGCCGGCGGCTTGCCGAACATCTGCTCGCTCGCGGCCATGATCCCCTGCGCCTCGCCCCGGAACCCGGCGAGATTGAGATAGGCCTCGAGAATCTCGTCCTTCGACCAGCGCCCGTCGATCGCCAGTGCGGCACGCATCTGCCGGGCCTTCTGCCATAGGCTGCGCGATCCTGGCCGGGCGAGCGCCGGCGACAGAAAGGCCGCGAGCTGCATGCTGATCGTCGAGGCCCCGCGCGCGCGTTCGCCCCGCAGCCGGGCGCGGACCGACCCGGCAACCGCCAGCCAGTCGACCCCCGCATGGCTCAGGAAGCGCCGATCCTCGGCGGCGATCACCGCCCGGCGCAGGGCCGGCGCGGTTTCGCCGAGCGGCACCCAGCCGAGCCGCCGCCGGCTGAAGTCGACCCGCAGGCTTTCGAGCAGCCGTCCGTCGCGGTCGTAGAGCCAGCTCTCGGTCGGGTGCCAGCCCGCCCGCACCGTCCGATAGTCGGGCATGAGCGGCGGCCAGGTCACCACCAGCAAGGCGGCCAGCAGCGCGAGTGGGGCGATCC
>SCUQ01000507.1 GCA_004297635.1 Rhizorhabdus sp.
CCCAGCGCCGCCGGCCCGGTGACCAGCATGGGCGCCGGCCATGATCGACCGGCTTCCGCATCGAACGCGGCGATTCGCGCGGCATCGGCCTGGACCAGACGGCGCAGCAAGGTCGATCCGAGATCCCAATCGCCCAGCATCTGCGCCGTGGCTTCGAGGAAACCCTTGCTGAACAGCGCGAGGCCCGCCCAGCGCTCGGCGGCGTCGATGCGTTCGAAATCGGCATGCTCCGAACTGTCGGGCAGGGCGACGAGCGCCGGCGCATCGACCGCGGCCAGCCGGTCCACCACGCCCTGCGCCGCGATGGCGCCGTCGGCGATCAGCAGGATGCGCTCGTCCGGGTGAAAACGATCGATGGCGTCGCCGAGGCTACGCGCAATCTCCACCCGGGCCTGTCCGCGCCGCAGCCGATCGACGGCCTGAGCGAGCGCGGCCGGCACCCGCTCGACGAGGATGATGATATGCCCGGCCCCGGCGGCCAGCGCGAGCCCCGCCTGATATTCGATCAGCGTGCGCCCGGCGAGCGGCAGGGTGGCGCGCAATCCGTCGCCGATATCGGTCTGGTCCTGCGCAACGATCAGCGCGGCGAGCGGCAAGTCTTCATCCCCCAGAAGCCTGATCATGTTCAGTGGAAGCGCAGGGCTTCCGCGGAAAGCGTGAATCGGGCTTCCCTCAAATGTTGAGACCTCGATTCCCCTTCCAGGCCAAACAGCCCGGACAGGCCAAGGCCTCGGCAAGCTGACGGGGATAGAAGCTGCGCAATGATTCTGCAAAGTGGGAATAAGGGCGGGCTGTACGGATTTGGGGCGGCGTCCGGCCGCATGGCGCAGGGGGAATGGCGCAGGCCGAAATGCTAGGCCCGGCACCCCGCCAGGGCATCGGCCACGGCGTCGAGCAGGGCCGGATCGGGATCCGCATCCGCCGCGCGTGCCGCTGCCGCCATCAGCGGGGCCATGCCGAAGCTCGCCGCCAGGCCCTGCAGCCGCAGTGCTTCATCGCGCCAGCGCGGCGCATCGGCCGCCTGCGACATCGCGGCGACATGGCCGGTCGCCGAAGCGAGGAACAGCGCGCGCAGTTCGGCGGCGGCGGGACTGCCTTCGCCGACGGCTTCGGCGAGCAGGCGATCGAGGGATCCGGGTTCGAAGGACATGCCCCCATAGGCGATGAATCGGGTAAAGATTCCGTTAGTGGAGGCTATCCCCCGACTCGCGATTCCTGTAGCATCGGGGCTCATGGGGAAGGCACCATATCCGATGGATGGCTGGCCGGCCGCGAGCGCGGCCGAAGCCGATGCCGTCCGCGCCGCAGCAGTCGGCGAGCAACCCGTTGAAAATACAGCTGAAAATAGCAAGGAATTGCTGCTTGGCGACGGTGCCCGCGATGCGGCGTCGGCCTATGGCGAACTGACATCCTCGATCCCGCCGCGCCGTGCCGGCGACATGGCGATCGGCGCCCTCTTCGGGATCGTCGCGGCGGGCTGGATCGGCTTCTGGATCGGCGGGGTCGCCCCCACCGGATTCGACCTGGCTGCGATCGCCAACAGCATCGCGCTGGCCAGCGGCCCGCTGGCGCTGCTCGGCATCCTCTATCTGTTGCTCCAGCGCGGCACCCGGCGCGAGGTCAGCCGCTTCGGCGAGACCGCGCTGTCGATGCGGATCGAGGCGCGCCGGCTCGAGGAAGCGGTGGCGCGGGTGACGTCGGCGCTCGACAGCCGTCGCGCCGATCTTGCCGCGCATGCCGCCTCGCTGCTCGACGAGGGCGGCCGGGCCGCCGAGAAGCTCCAGCAGATCAGCATGGACATGCGCGACGAGACCGATCTGCTCGCCCGCCAGACCGAGCTTCTCCACGGCGCCGCCGGGGTCGCGCGATCGGACATGAGCGGGCTGATGCTCGATCTCCCCCGGTCGCTCGACATGGTTAAGGAGGTGTCGGACCTGATTGGGACGATCGGCGGCACCGCCAAGGCACATGCCGACGGCCTGTCCGAGGCGCTGACCGCGATCGTGGCGCGCAGCCACGAGGCCGACGAGATGATCGGCGCCGCATCGGGCCGGCTCGCCACCCAGATCGGCAGGATCGAGACCCGCGCCGAACGCACCGCGCGCACGATCGACGAGGTGGGCGGCGCGCTCGGCGCGTCGATCGACACCACGCTCGACAAGGCCGTGACCGCGATCGAGCAGACCCGTTCGGGCATCGACGCGCAGCGCGAGGCGATGGCGGCGATGATCGACCATGGCCGCGCCGCACTCGACGAAGCGGGCACCGCCGCCGCCGCCTCGATCGCGCAGCGGCTGACCGACATGAGCGGCCTCGCCAACGAACTGTCGTCCCAGCTCGTCCGCCAGGATGAGGATGCGCGCCGGCTGGTCGCCAATCTCGAACATGCGCTGAGCGCGATCGAGAGCCGTTTCGAAGCGCTGGGCGCCACCGGCACCGAGGCGACCGCGGATCTGGCCGAGCTGGTCGTCACCCTCAGCGAGCATGTCGACAATCTGGGGCAGGCGGTGACGAACAGCATGGCCGGCGCGCGGACCCTCACCGACCGCGCCAATGCGCTGCGCATCGCCTTCGATTCGATCATCGGCAATATCGAGCGCGACCTGCCGCAGACGATGCAGCGGGTCGAGGCCGAGGCGGCGCGCGGCGACGCGACGATGCGCGCGATCACCGCCCAGGCCGAACAGCTCAACCAGACGGTCGAGCGCGCGACCGACCGGCTCGGCTCGGCCGACATGATGATCGACCGCCAGCGGGACGCGATCGCCAGCCTGGGCGATCTTGCCGCAAAGCGCATGGCGGGCATCGCCGCCGAGGGCGATACCCTGCTGGAGCGCCAGCGCGAACTCAGCGACGCCTTCGCCGAAGAGGCCAATGCCCGGCTGGAGGCGCTGCGCGATCACAGCAACGAGCTGGGCCGCCTGATCGCCGAGAGCGAAGGCAATATGCGCGCGCTGGGCGAGCTGTCCGGCAGCAAGCTGATCGATGCCATCCTGAAGGTGCGCGAGAGCGCGTCCGAGGCGGCGCGCGGCGCCCGCGCGGCGCTCGAATCGATCATCCCCGACGCCAGCGAGAAGCTGGCCCGCAGCAGCGCCGAGGCGATCGAGCGCGCTTTTGGCGATCAGATCACCCAGCGTATCCACATCATCTCCGATACCGCCGAGGCCGCGGTCGCCGCCGCGAATCAGGCGAGCGAGAAGCTGCTCCACCAGATGCTCGCGGTCGGCGAGGCGGTGGTGGCGATGGAGAAGAAGGTCGGCGATGCCGAGACCCGGCAGCAGGATGTCGCCCAGGAGACGGTGAGCCGCGAGGTCGCCATCCTCGTCGAACATCTCAACTCGGCGGCAATCGACGTCACCAAGCTGCTGTCGCACGACGTGCCCGACGGTGCCTGGAAGGCCTATCTCCATGGCGATCACGGCGCCTTCACCCGCGCCGCCGTC
>SCUQ01000508.1 GCA_004297635.1 Rhizorhabdus sp.
GTCAGATCCATGCGATTGACTGACCTTCTGCCCGACGCCCCCCCTTCAGCCGGTGATGCCCGCATCACCGGCTTCGCCATTGATCACCGCAAGGTGGCACCGGGCACCGTGTTCGGCGCCTTCCGGGGGGCGCGTTTCAACGGTGAGGACTTCATCGCCCAGGCGATCGCCGATGGCGCGATCGCCGTGGTCTCCGCACCCGGCGTCCCGGTCGAAGGCGCGGTCCATATCGCCGATCCCGAGCCGCGCCGGATCTTCGCGGGGCTGGCCGCGCGCTTCTTCGCCCCCTTTCCCGACACGACCGTCGCCGTCACGGGCACCAATGGCAAGACATCGACCGTCGAGCTGACCCGCCAGCTGTGGCGGATGGCCGGCTTCCATGCCGCCTCGATCGGCACGCTCGGCGTCACCACCGCCGATGAGCAGGTGTCGACAGGCCTGACCACGCCCGACATCGTCACTTTCCTGTCGAACATGGCGGGGCTTCGCAAGGAAGGCGTCACCCATGCCGCCTTCGAGGCATCGAGCCACGGTCTGTCGCAATATCGTACCGAGGGGCTGCCGGTGCGCGCCGCGGCCTTCACCAATCTCAGCCGTGATCATCTCGATTATCACGGCACGATGGAGGATTATTTCGCGGCCAAGCTGCGCCTGTTCACCGAAGTCGTGGACCAGGACGGCGCCGTGGTCGTCTGGGCGGACGATCCACGCTCGGAGGACGTGATCGCCGCTGTTCGGGCGCGCGGCGTGACCTTGCTCAGCATAGGCTCCGCCGGGGAAACGATCCGGCTCATCGAGCGGACCCCGACCGCGCTGGGCCAGACCCTGAAGCTCGACATCGACGGCACGACCCGCGAGATCAAGCTGCCGCTGATCGGCGCCTATCAGGCGGCGAATGCGCTGGTCGCTGCCGGTCTGGTCATCGCGACCGGGGGAACGGTCGACCTCACCCTCGCCAATCTCCAGCGGGTCGCGCCGGTTCGCGGCCGGCTCGAACGCGCCGCCATCACCCGGACCGGCGCCCCCATCTATGTCGACTATGCCCACACCCCCGACGGGCTCGAAGCCGCCATCGCTGCGCTGCGTCCGCATACCGAGGCACGCCTCATCACGGTGTTCGGCGCCGGCGGGGATCGCGACACGGGCAAGCGCCCGCTGATGGGCGAGGTCGCGGCCCGGCTGTCCGACCGTGCCATCGTCACCGACGACAATCCCCGCAGCGAGGACCCTGCAGCGATCCGCCGCGACGTGATGGCGGGTGCGCCCGGCGCGACCGAGATCGGCGGCCGCCGCGAAGCCATCGCCGCCGCCATCGCCGAAGCGGGTGCCGGCGACATCGTCCTGATCGCGGGCAAGGGCCATGAGCAGGGCCAGATCATCGGCGACCGGGTGCTGCCGTTCGACGACGTCACGGTGGCACGGGAGTGCGCGGCATGACCGCCCCGCTCTGGACCGCCTTCGACATCGCCGCCGCCACCGACGGTGAGGTGCACGGCGGCTTCGAGGCGACCGGGGTTGCCTTCGATTCCCGCGAGATCGGGCCCGGCGACCTGTTCATCGCGCTTTCGGGCGAGAGCACCGATGGCCACCGCTTCCTCGACAAGGCCTATGCGGCGGGCGCGGCGGGCGCGATCGTCTCCGAGACGGCGAATGGGCCGCATGTCCGTGTGGCGGATACCGTGACGGCGCTCGACGCGCTCGGGGCAGCCGCCCGTGCACGGATGCCCGGCAAGGTGATCGGCGTCACCGGTTCGGTCGGCAAGACCGGCACCAAGGAAGCGCTGTTCGCCTGCCTCGACCGCTGGCAGCCCGGCCACGTCCACCGCTCCGTCAAAAGCTATAACAATCATACCGGCGTGCCGCTCAGCCTCGCGCGCATGCCCGCCGACACCAGGATCGGCATATTCGAAATGGGCATGAACCATGCGGGCGAGCTGGCGGCATTGACCCGCCTCGTCCGCCCGCATGTCGCGATCGTCACCGCCATTGCCCCGGCGCACAGCGCCTTCTTCGCGAGCGAAGCCGACATCGCCGATGCCAAGGGCGAGATTTTCCAGGGGCTGGAAGCGGGCGGTACCGCGATCATTCCCTATGACAGCCCGCATCGCGACCGGCTGATCGCGGCCGCGCGGCCCTATGCCGCCCGCATCCTTACCTTCGGCATGGCCCGCGAGGCCGACATCCATGCCCAGGAGGTGATTCCGCTCGACAAGGGCACGCTCGTGTCGCTGATCCTGCCCGACGCCGAACTGACCTTCACCATCGCGCCGCCCGGCGACCATTGGGTGTCGAACGCGATGGCGGTGATCGGCGCAGTCTGGGCCGTGGGCGGCGACCTCGCCGCCGCGGGCCTTGCCTTCGCCGAAATGGAAGGCCTGCCCGGGCGGGGCCAGCGGAGCCGCATATCGATCGGCGACGGCCACGCGCTGATCATCGACGAAAGCTATAATGCCAATCCCGCGTCGATGGCGGCGACGATCAAGATGCTGGGCGAGGAGAAGGCCGAACGGCGGATCGTGGTGCTGGGCGAGATGCGCGAGCTGGGCGCCGGATCGGCCGGCTATCATGCCGGGCTGGCGGGGCCGCTGCGTGAGGCGGGCGTCGATTACGCACTGCTCGTCGGACCGGAGATGGCCCCGCTCGCAAACGCGCTTGAGGGCCGGATCGATTTCGCGCATGTGCCCGACGCCGGCGCGGCGCTCGATTCGGTCGATGCGCTTCTCGCGCCCGGCGACGCCATATTGATCAAGGGATCGAACGCGATCGGCCTGTCGCGCCTCGTCGAGCATCTGCGCTCGCGGTCGCAAGCCGGCGAAAGGACGCCATGCTCTACCTGATTGCCGATCAGCTCGGGTTTCCGGGGATCCTGAACCTCATCCGCTACATCACCTTCCGCGCGGGCGCGGCGGCGATCACGGCGCTGTTCATCGGCCTGATCATCGGCCCGAAGTTCATCGGCTGGCTGCGGGTCCGCCAGGGCAAGGGCCAGCCGATCCGCGCCGACGGGCCGCAGACACACCTCGCCAAGGTCGGTACCCCGACGATGGGCGGGCTGATGATCCTCATCGCGGTGATGGTGTCGCTGCTGCTGTGGATGGACCTGAGCAACCGCTATGTATGGGCCTGCATCGGCGTCACCCTGGGCTTCGGCCTGATCGGGTTCATGGACGACTATGACAAGGTCAAGAAGCGCAGCCATCATGGCGTGTCGGGCAAGGTCCGCCTGCTCGCCGAGTTCGTCATAGCGGGTCTCGCCAGCTGGCTGATCGTCTCAGGCAACGGCACCGAGCTTTACCTGCCTTTCTACAACGGCCCGGTGATCGACCTCGGCATCTTCTACATCCCGTTCGCGGCCTTCGTGATCGTGGCGTTCGGCAATGCGGTGAACCTGACCGATGGGCTCGACGGGCTCGCGACGATGCCGGTGGTGATCGCCAGCCTCGCCTTCTTCGTGATCGTCTATCTCGTCGGTAACGCGAAATTCGCCCATTATCTGGGCATCCCGCATGTCCCCGGCGCCGGCGACCTGACCATCCTCACCGCCGCGATCATCGGCGGCGGCCTCGCCTTCCTGTGGTTCAACGCTCCTCCGGCCGCCGTCTTCATGGGCGACACCGGCAGCCTCGCGCTCGGCGGCGCGCTCGGCGTGATCTCGGTGGTCGCGCATCATGAGATCGTGCTGGCGATCGTCGGCGGCCTGTTCGTGATGGAAACCGTTTCGGTCGTCCTGCAGGTGTTCTTCTACAAGCGCACCGGCAAGCGCATCTTCCGCATGGCGCCGATCCACCATCATTTCGAACAGCTTGGCTGGAGCGAACCGACCGTGGTGATCCGCTTCTGGATCATCTCCTTCGTCCTCGCCCTCGCCGGCCTTGCGACGCTCAAGCTGCGGTGATCACGAGCGTCGCCTTCGCCGGAAAGCATTACGCCGTCCTCGGCCTCGCGCGCTCGGGGCAGGCGACGGTCGAAGCGCTGCTCGCCAGTGGCGCGAAGGTCACCGCGTGGGACACCAATGAGGCGGCCCGCCAAACAATCCTCCCCGGCACGAGGAGGGGGACCGGCGAAGCCGGTGGAGGGCGCGCGCGGCCGGAAGCCCCCCTCCACCATCCTGCAGATGGTCCCCCTCCTCGTGCCGGGGAGGATCTTACGCTTGCCGACCCTTTGACGATCGACCTGACCGGCTTCGAGAGCGTGATCGTCTCACCGGGCGTGCCCCTCAACAAGCATCCGATCGTGGGTCATGCGCTGCAATATGGCGTGCCCGTGATCGGCGACATCGAGCTGTTCGCGCAGGCACGCAAGGACCTGCCGCCGCACAAGGTGGTCGGCATCACCGGCACCAACGGCAAATCGACCACCACCGCGCTGATCACGCACATCATCGAGACGGCGGGCATACCCACCTTGATGGGCGGCAATATCGGCCTGCCGATCATGGGTCGCGATCCGCTCGACAAGGGCGGCATCTATGTCCTCGAACTGTCGAGCTATCAGATCGACCTGACCTTCAGCCTCGACTGCGATGTCGCGGTGCTGACCAACATCACCCCCGACCATCTCGACCGCTATGACGGCTTCGCCGGCTACGCCGCATCAAAGGAACGGCTGTTCGCGATGCAGTCGCCGGGTCACGATGCGATCATCGCGATCGAGGACCAGCCGAGCCGGGCGATCGCCGGGCGGTACGGTGCGATCGGCGTTC
>SCUQ01000509.1 GCA_004297635.1 Rhizorhabdus sp.
GCGATCACCGTCGCGC
This sequence comes from Rhizorhabdus sp., assembly GCA_004297635.1. Taxonomy (GTDB): domain Bacteria; phylum Pseudomonadota; class Alphaproteobacteria; order Sphingomonadales; family Sphingomonadaceae; genus Rhizorhabdus. The sequence goes on from SCUQ01000509.1 coordinate 17, forward strand.
TGGTCCTCGGTTCGGTCGTCGAGCGCATCAAATTCTCGGCGGTCCTGGTGTTCGCGCTGATCTGGTTGACGATCGTCTACTTCCCGATCGCGCATATGGTGTGGGCGGCTGGTGGCCTGTTCTTCGAAATGGGTGCGCTGGATTTCGCGGGCGGCACCGTGGTGCACATCAATGCGGGCGTCTCGGCGCTGGTCGCATGCCTCATCCTCGGCAAGCGCATCGGCTACATGAAGGACGTCATGGCGCCGCACTCGCTGACGCTGACCTTCGTCGGCACCGGCCTGCTGTGGGTGGGCTGGTTCGGCTTCAATGCCGGTTCGGCGCTTGAAGCCAATGGATCGGCGGCGCTCGCGATGATGAACACCTTCGTTGCTACCGCTGCGGCGGGCCTGGCCTGGCTGGTGGTCGAGAAGCTGATCGGCCACAAGCCGTCGGCTCTGGGTTTCTGCTCGGGCATCATCGCCGGTCTCGTTGCGGTCACGCCGGCCGCCGGGAACAGCGGTCCGTTCGGTGCGATCGTGCTCGGCGCGGTGGCCTCGGTGATCTGCTACTTCGCGGTTGCCAAGATCAAGCCGATGCTCGGTTATGACGACTCGCTCGACGCCTTCGGCATCCATGGCGTCGGCGGCATTGTCGGCGCGATCGGCACCGGCATCGTCTACGCGCCGTCGCTCGGTGGCCCGGGTGGTGCGGACTATGTGATCGGCACCCAGCTGGTCACGCAGGTTCTCGCCGTTCTTGCGACCATCGTGTGGGCCGCGATCGGCACTGCCGTTGCGATCTACATTGCCAAGCTGCTCACCGGCCTGCGGGTATCGCCGGAAGTCGAGATGGAAGGTCTCGACCTCGGCGAGCATGGCGAGCGCGCTTACAACTACTGATCACGAATTGGAGCCGTCCCCGCGGGGGCGGCTCCTCCGGGCGTTCCTCCTGCGAACGCACTGGGCCGGTGGGGCAACCCATCGGCCCTTTTTTTGTTGTAGCTTTGGCTTGCGTTTCGGCTAGCGCCAAAGCCGGATGCGAAAGGCCCATCAAGACTGATGTTCACCGTTGCGAGCTACAATATCCGAAAGGGGCTGGGCACCGATCGCCGGCGCAACCCGCATCGCATCCTGGAGGTGCTGCACGAGATCCATGCCGATGTCGTCGCGCTGCAGGAGGCCGATCGCCGTTTCGGTGCCCGCCAGAGCGCCCTGCCGGCCGAACTGATATCGCAGGGCGAGTATAAGGCGGTGCCGTTCGACATCCGCCCCGGCGGCATCGGCTGGCATGGCAACGCCATCCTGGTCCGTCATTCGGCCGAGATTACCGATTGCGCGCCGCTGCTGTTGCCGACGCTGGAACCGCGTGGCGCGGTGATGGCCGAGCTCAGGCTGGGCGGCCAGGCGCTGCGCGTCGTGGGCATGCATCTCGACCTGTCGGGCCTGTGGCGGCGGCGCCAGGTCCGCGCGATCATCGAGCAGCTGCGCCACCGCCCGGCCATGCCGACGGTGATGATGGGAGACCTCAACGAGTGGTCGCTCCACGGTGGCTGCATCCGGGAATTCGACGGCCTGCACATCGCGCCGACGGGACGCAGCTATCACAGCCGCCGCCCGGTCGGCTGCCTCGACCGGATCATCCTCACGCCGGACCTGCACCTCGTGTCATGCGGGGTCCATATCAGCGAACGGGCGCGGCTGGCCTCCGATCATCTGCCGATATGGGCACGGCTGAACTGGATGCCGGGCGAAAAGGATTCAGGGGCGCTGGGCCAGCAGGGGCGCGATCGGCGAAATATCGTAGCCGGCCTTCGCCGCCTTTTCCGTCAATAGCGCCGGGTCGCTGCCCTCTGCG
>SCUQ01000510.1 GCA_004297635.1 Rhizorhabdus sp.
CATTGTCCCTTATAGTCGGGCAGCTTGGCGCCGCCGATCAGCGCTCCGGCGCCACCGCGATCGAGCTTGGCCGATATGGCGTTCAGCGATTCGGACATCTCGGCCAGATTGCGCGCGAGCTGGTTGATCTGCGGCACGGTCTGGGTCGAAAAGGCCTTGATGCCGGGGCGCGCGTCGGTGATCGCCGCGTCGAGCGATTCCATCGTGTGCTGAGCGGCGGTGGTCGCCTTGTTGAGGTTCGCCATGGCGGGCTTCACGTCGCTCGCCATCATGCCGTTGGTGGTTTCGGCAAGGAGGCCCACCCGTTCCGCCGCGAGCCCGGCCTGCTGCATCGTCGCCTTCAGCTGGACGACCGCGTCGGCGATCTCGGGGCCGCGATTGGCCAGATCCTTGGACAGCCGGTCGACATTGGCGAGGATGCCGCTGATCGACTTCTGGTTCTTGTCATTGAGCAGTTCGGTCAGCCGCTCGGTCAGGGCCGAGATGCGGTTGAGCAGTTCGGGCGCCGAGTTGAGCAGTTCGCCCAGCGCGCCGGGCTTGGTGGGGATCACGGGTTCGCCATAAGGCCCCGGTTCGGTGATCGCCGGCGCGCCTTTGACGGCACCGTCGAGGTTGATCTGGCTGACCCCGGTGAAACCGACGCCCGCGATGGTGGCGGTGGTACCCTGCAGGATCGGGGTGTCATTATCGATCGCGATGCGGACGCGGACGAACTCGGGGCTGGCGGGAAGCAGCTTGATCTCCTCGACCTTGCCGACCGGCACGCCCGAGAAATTGACCGGCGATCCTTTGGCGAGGCCGTCGACCGAGGTCTTGAAGAAGATATCATAGCGCTGGACGCTCGCGGTGTTGAACCCCGCGAGCCAGACGATGAAGGCGAGCATCGCGATCAGCAGCGCGAGGACGACGCCGCCCACCAGCACATGGTTCGACCGGGTTTCCATCAGCTGTTCATCCCCGGTCTTCCCCTGATTCTGCGTTCGTCCTGGCGCGCCCGGCGGCATCGGCCGCCACCCGCCCGCGCGGCCCGTTGAAATATTCCTGAATCCACGGATGGTCCAACGCCAATAATTCCGGGATCGTTCCAACCGCGATCACATGCTTGTCGGCCAGCACCGCGACCCGATCGCAGATCGCGTAGAGCGTATCGAGATCATGGGTGATCAGGAAGACGGTAAGGCCAAGCGTCTTCTGGAGCGAATGAATCAGCGAATCGAATGCGGCGGCACCGATCGGATCGAGCCCCGCGGTAGGCTCATCGAGGAACAGAAGCTGCGGATCGAGCGCCAGCGCCCGCGCGAGCCCAGCGCGCTTGCGCATGCCGCCCGACAGCTCCGAAGGATATTTCGGCCCGGCTTCGGCGGGCAGGCCCGACATCGCCACCTTATAGGCGGCAATCTCGTCGAGCAGCTGGCCGTCGAGCTGCGGATAATATTCGCGGATCGGCACCTGGACATTTTCGGCCACGGTCAGGGTCGAGAAGAGCGCACCGCCCTGGAACAGCACGCCCCAGCGCTTGCGGACCTGCTTGGCCTCATATTCCTCGCGGCCGATCATCGGTTCGCCGAACACCTCGACGTCCCCGGCATCGGGCGGCTGCAGGCCGATGATCGCGCGCATCAGAACCGATTTGCCGGTGCCGGAGCCGCCGACCACGCCCAATATCTCGCCCCGCCTGACGTCGAGATCGAGCCCCTCGTGGACGACCTGTTCGCCGAAGCTGGTGCGCAGGCCGGCGACATGGATGATCGTCTCATCATCGGCGGTGTTGAGCCGGGCCATTACAGCCACCCGATCGAGCTGAAGAACACGGCGAACACCGCGTCGAGGACGATGACGAGGAAGATCGCCTGGACCACGGAAGCGGTGGTCCTGAGGCCCACCTGTTCGGCATTACCCTCGACCTGCATCCCCTGATAGCAGCCGCACATGGCGATCAGCATGCCGAATACCGGGGCCTTGATCAGGCCGACCCACAGGTCGGTCATCGGTACCACCTCGCGAATGCGCTGAACGAAGGTGATCGGCGGGATATCGAGATCGATCCAGCAGAAGATACCGCCGCCGATGATCGCGATCACCGCCGCGTAGAAGCCCAGCAGCGGCATCAGCACCACCGTCGCCAGCACCCGCGGCAGGATCAGCGCCTCCATCGGCGATACGCCGATGGTGCGCATCGCATCGACTTCCTCGGCCAGCTTCATCGAGCCGAGCTGCGCGGCGAAGGCGCTGCCGGAGCGGCCGGCGACCATGATCGCGGTCATCAGCACCCCCAGCTCGCGCAGGGTGATACGGCCGATCAGGTTGACCGCGAACACCTCGGCGCCGAACTGACGCAGCTGTACCGCGCCCTGCTGGGCTATGACGATGCCGATCAGGAAGCTCATCAGCCCGACGATGCCGAGCGCCTTGACGCCGACCACCTCGAACTGGCGCGCCATCGCATTGTAGCGGAACCGGCGCGGATGGGTGATCAGCCCCCACAGGCCGACCATCGTGGCGCCGAAAAAGCCGAGCAGCCCGATCAGCGAATGCCATGCCACGCTCGTGCCGTCGCCGATTTCGCGCAGGACCCGGATGAAGGGCGGGCTCGAATCGGGGCGAATTTTCAGCGGCTTGTCGGCCTCGCTGATCTGCTCGAGCAGCTGGCAGACGTCCGCGTCGGCACCGACGACCTCGATATGATGCTCGCGCGAGATGCGGTGGACCAGCCAGGCACCGACCGTATCGATCCGGTCGACCTGGCCCAGGTCGATCTTCGACGGCAGATCGGTGAGTGCTGCCAGCCGCTGCGACAGATCGCCGATGCACGCAAGGGTGAGCTCCCCCGTGAAACGGAGCACGCCCTGATCCAACGCGAAATCGGCGGAAGCATTCATGACGCGCAGAGGTGGCGCAAAAGCATGGGATCGGCAAGCATCCGAAATGAATGTGCGCCGAAAGCGAATGTTCCACCGCACGGCCGCATCATCGCCTCGCGCGTCGCGGATGGTCCACACCGCCGCAGGCCGGGACGGATGGCGATCGCCGGCCGCAGGCAGCGAAAAAGCCCGGAGCTTTCGCCCCGGGCCTTCCCGCTCCTCTCCGAAGAGGCGATGTCGTCGCGGTCAGGCCGCGAACTGGTTCATCGTGTTGCGGACGCCGCCGGCCTTGAGAGCCGCCTCACCGGCGAAATATTCCTTATGGTCGTCGCCGATGTCGGAGCCCGACATATTCTGGTGCTTCACGCAGGCGATGCCCTGGCGGATCTCCTGGCGCTGCACGCCCGCGACATAGCCCAGCATGCCGGCCTCGCCGAAATATTCCTTCGCGAGATTGTCGGTCGACAGTGCGGCGGTGTGATAGGTCGGCAGCGTGATCAGGTGATGGAAGATGCCGGCGCGCTTCGCGGCGTCGCGCTGGAAGGTGCGGATCTTCTCGTCCGCCTCGATCGCCAGTTCAGAGCCGTCATAATCGACGCTCATCAGCTTGGCGCGGTCATAGGCGGACAGGTCCCGGCCGGCCTCGGCCCAGGCGTCGAACACCTGCTGGCGGAAGTTCAGCGTCCAGTTGAACGAGGGCGAGTTGTTGTACACCAGCTTGGCGTTCGGGATCACCTCGCGGATGCGATCGACCATCGAGGCGATCTGCTCGATATGCGGCTTCTCGGTCTCGATCCACAGCAGGTCTGCGCCGTTCTGCAGCGAGGTGATGCAGTCGAGCACGCAGCGGTCGGCACCGGTCCCCTCGCGGAACTGGAACAGGTTGGACCGCAGCCGCTTCGGACGCATCAGCTTGCCGTCGCGGTTGATGATCACATCGCCGTTGATGCTGCGGATGTCGGTGATCTCCTCGCAGTCGAGGAAGCTGTTATACTGGTCGCCGATGTCGCCCGGCTCGGCCGAGAAGGCGATCTGCTTGGTGAGGCCGGCGCCGAGCGAGTCGGTGCGGGCAACGATGATGCCGTCGGTGATGCCGAGTTCGAGGAAGGCATAGCGGCAGGCGCGGATCTTCGCGAGGAAGTCCTCGTGCGGCACGGTGACCTTGCCGTCCTGGTGGCCGCACTGCTTTTCGTCCGACACCTGATTTTCGATCTGCAGCGCGCAGGCGCCGGCCTCGATCATCTTCTTGGCGAGCAGATAGGTCGCCTCGGCATTGCCGAAGCCGGCATCGATATCGGCGATGATCGGCACGACATGGGTCTGGTAGCCGTCGATCGCCTGGATCAGGCGCTGCTCCTCCATCTGGTTGCCGGTCTCGCGCGCCTTGTCGAGCTCGCGGAACATGCCGCCAAGCTCGCGGGCATCGGCCTGGCGCAGGAAGGTGTAGAGCTCCTCGATCAGCGCCGGAACGCTGGTCTTCTCATGCATCGACTGATCGGGCAGCGGGCCGAAGTCGGAGCGCAGCGCGGCGACCATCCAGCCGGACAGATAGAGGTAGCGGCGCTTGGTGGTGCCAAAATGCTTCTTGATGGAAATCAGCTTCTGCTGGCCGATGAAGCCGTGCCAGCAGCCCAGCGACTGGGTGTAGTTCGCCGGGTCGGCATCATAGGCCGCCATGTCCTCGCGCATGATCTTCGCGGTATAGCGGGCGATGTCGAGGCCGCTCTGAAACCGGTTCTGCAGCCGCATCCGGGCGACAGCCTCGGCGCCGATGCCGGCCCAGGGGGCACCGTTGCTGCGGATCAGCTGATCGGCCTGCGCGATATCGTCATGGTAGCTCATGGGTCACGTCCTCGGGTGTAAGATGCTGAACCCCAGAACCC
>SCUQ01000511.1 GCA_004297635.1 Rhizorhabdus sp.
GCCTGGGGCGATGGCAGACCCGCCCAGGCAACCGCCCGGGAACCGATCGCGGGGACGAGCCGTAACGCCGCGGCGGTGACGATGCCCAGCGTCCCTTCCGCGCCGGTCAGCAACTGGCGGAGATCATAGCCGCGATTGTCCTTGCGTAGGGTGGCGAGGCCATCGAAGCGCGATCCGTCCGGCAAGATCGCCTCTATCCCCAGCACCAGCGCGCGCATGGGTCCGAAGCGGAGCACCTGCGTGCCGCCGGCATTGGTCGAGACGAGACCGCCGATCGTCGCCGATCCTTTCGCCGCGAGCGACAGGGGGAAGCGCCGTCCGATCGCGGCCGCCGCGTCGTGCAGATCCGACAGGATGACGCCCGCCTCGGCGATCACCGCATTGTCCTCGGCCGAAATCGAGCGGATCCGGTTCATCCGCCGCAGCGATAGCAGGAGAGCCGATCCGTCGGCGGGCGGCGTTGCCCCCGCTACCGTGCCCGTATTGCCACCCTGGGGGACAATGGCGACGCGCGCCGCAGCGGCGAGCCTGATGACCGCGGCGACCTGTTCGCTCGAACCGGGGGCGAGCAGGGCGACGCTTTCGCCATGATAGCGATTGCGCCAGTCGGTCAGCCAGGGCGCAACCAGATCACGATCGGTGATGAATCCCTGTGGCCCGAGCAGCGCGGCGAGCTGGTCGAGCAATGTCTGATCGGGAGGGTTGAGGCCGTTCATGGCGGAACATTATGCATGGCTCAGGCGATTTGCCAGCCAATCCGCTGCGCATAGTTCATCGACGGTTCAAGCGATTGCATGGAAACAGGATCGGGTTAAGGGTAGCCGCGAAGACGGCGCAGCCTGTAAAAAGGGTGGACTTTCGATTGTGATCTCGGGCCGTTTGCCGCGCTTGCTGGGTGCCTCCGCGCCGTTGACGGCGCTTGCGGCGCTGGCCTGGCCGATGCCGGCGGGCGCCGATCGGCAGGGCACGGCGGTGGCCCAGCTGACCGTCGAGCAGTCCCTGATCGTGCGCGTGCCGCGCCGCACTCCCGCCAAGCCGCTCAAGTGGAAAGCGAAGAAGGGACCGAAATGCGTGGAGATGAACGCGATCGCCGGTGCCGCGGTCGTCGCCGATGACGCCATCGATCTGGTGCTTAGGGGCGGCCAGCGCCTTCGCGCCCGTTTTTCCTCCAATTGCCCGGCGCTCGACTATTATTCGGGTTTTTATATCCTGCCGACCGATGACGGCAGGATATGTGCCGGACGGGACATGATCCGCACGCGCGCAGGCGGCCAGTGCGAGATAGAGCGATTCCGCAAGCTCGTTCTCGACGACTGAAGCTCCAAATTTCTTGACAAAGTGCGGGCGTGCGCCCAAGCGCGCAGAGGCGTCACGGTGCCCGTTGGCGCCCTTTTTCCGGATATTTGCATGTCTTTTGCCGATCTCGGCCTTTCTGATGAACTTCTCCGCGCGGTTTCGGAGTCAGGCTATACTGAGCCCACTCCGATCCAGGCGCAGGCGATCCCGCCTGTCCTGATGATGAAGGATCTGATCGGTATTGCCCAGACCGGTACCGGCAAGACAGCCAGCTTCGTGCTGCCGATGATCGATATATTGGCGCACGGCCGCAGCCGTGCCCGGATGCCGCGCTCGCTCATTCTGGAGCCGACCCGCGAGCTGGCCGCGCAGGTCGCCGAGAATTTCGAGAAATACGGGAAATACCATAAACTTAGCATGGCGCTTCTGATAGGCGGCGTGAATATGGGCGAACAGGTCGCGGCGCTGGAAAAGGGTGTCGATGTGCTGATCGCCACCCCCGGCCGTCTGATGGATCTGTTCCAGCGCGGCAAGATCCTGCTCACAGGCTGCAGCCTGCTGGTAATCGATGAGGCGGATCGGATGCTCGATATGGGGTTCATCCCCGACATCGAGGAAATCTGCACCAAGCTGCCGGCGCAGCGCCAGACCTTGCTCTTTTCGGCGACCATGCCC
>SCUQ01000512.1 GCA_004297635.1 Rhizorhabdus sp.
CGCGAATCTGTCGGCGGCCAACCCCTTCTGTAACGCAGTGTTCCGGTCGGGCGGCAATATCGCTGCGGTGTTCCTGCCGCCGGAGCTGGGCGGCGACCCGGCAACGGGCTACTTCCAGCGCGTGAACCAGGGCACGGTGAAGACTTCGGGTATCGACGTCCAGCTCGGCTATCGCATGCCGACCGACTTCGCGATCCCGGAATCGTCGCTCAACCTGAATCTGGCGATGAACTATCTGATCGACTACACCGTCGTCGGAATCGGCAATCTGAAGCGGAACTATGCCGGCACGGCGTCCTACTTCGGTGCCGATCTTGGCACCAGCTTCCCCAAGTGGAAGGCCACGGGCAACATCGCCTGGAACATCAACCCGATCACGCTGAGCACGCGTATCCGGTATATCGACAGCATGTCGAACCGCGCCGAGAAGCAGTTCCCCGGCGAGAGCTTCACTGGTCCAAAGTCGATCGTCTATTTCGACTTCGCCGCGGAAGCGACCGTCGAGAATGTGACCCTGCGTCTGGGCGTCAACAACGCCTTCGACAAGCAGCCGCCGACCTATGCACCGAACGTGCAGTCGGGCACCGATCCGTCGCTCTACGACGTCATCGGACGGCGCGCTTATGTGTCGGCTCGCCTGAAGTTCTAAGCTTCGGCGAAACGCAACTCGAACAGGGGGGTGGGGTCTGGTACCCCGCCCCCTTCTTCTTTAGAAAATCCCGATGAACAGCCTTAACGACCGCTTCAAAGCTGCGCATGCCGCCTTTTCGCGCGGCGATTTCGCGACCGCGCGCGCGCAGGGCGAGGCGATGCTGCGTCTCCAGCCTGCCAATCCCACCCTGCTGCAGTTCCTTGGTGTGGTGTCCGCCCAGGCCGGTGACGCGGCGCGCGGCGCCGGCTATTTTCGTCAGGCGCTGGCGCAGGGCGCCGATACCACCGACAACCGGATCAACCTCGCCAAGGCGCTGCTTACGCTTGGGCAGGTCGATGAGGCCGCCGCTCTATGCGACGATCCCAAGATTCGCGACCTTCCCGATATCCAGCGGCTACGTGCCGACATTCTCAAGGCGCAGGGCCGGGCCGGCGAAGCCATCTGGCTCTATGAAGGGCTGGTGGCGGCCAACCCGCAGGATTTCGATGCCTGGAACAATCTCGGCAATGCCCGCCATGTGGAGGGCGACCTTGAAAATGCGCTGATCGCGCTGCAGCAGGCGCGCGTGCTGCGACCACAATCGGCACTGGTCCACATCAACATGGCCCGCGTACTGCTGGCGCTCGACCGGCATCAGGATGCCTGCCTGGTGTTCGAGGAGGCGCATAAGCTCGACCCGCAGGACCCGCTCCCGCTGCTCGAACTCGGCCGTGCGCTCACCTCGCTGGGCCATGCCCAGGCGGCGCTTCCCCCTCTCGGCACCGCCGCGCGGCTGAATCCGCAGGACCCGGAGATATTCCTCGCGATCGGCACCGCCTTCAGCGATGTGGCCAATCTCGGCCAGGCCGAACAGGCCTATCGCTTTGCGATCAAGGCGCGGCCCGGCTTTGCCCCTGCCTGGCTGAACCTCGGCATATTGCTCGAACGCGACAACCGGGTCGACGAGCTCGCCCGGTTGATCGCCGACGCCGAAACGGCGGGCGTCGGCGGCGGCGAGATCGATTATCTGCGCGCGCTATCGCTGCGCCGCGAGGGCCGGCTCGACGAGGCGCTGGCCCTCGCCCGCGCAATCGTCTCGGATGCGCTCGACCGCTCGATGCTCGAACAGTTCGTCGGCGAGATCGCCGATCGGCTCGGCCGGACCGATGAGGCCGCCGCCGCGTTCGAGGAGATGAACCGCGCCGCGGCGCTCAGCCCGCTCGGCCAGAGCGTCGACCGTGGCGCCTATCAGCGCAATATCGAACGGATCGAAGCGCAGACGACGCCGGACTGGTACGCCGGCTGGGCCGCCGCGCCGAGTATGTCCGGCCCGCCAGCGCCCGCCTTCCTGGTCGGTTTCCCGCGGTCGGGGACTACGCTGCTCGATACCATCCTGATGGGCCATAGCCGGGTGCATGTGCTGGAGGAGCTGCCGATCATCGAGCAGATCGGCCAGTCGCTGGGCGATTTTACCCGCATTGCCGAG
>SCUQ01000050.1 GCA_004297635.1 Rhizorhabdus sp.
GCAGGGGCGGGTGTCTCGATGAGCGTGGGGCTGCCGTCATGGTCGGAACTGATCGATCATATGCGCGCCGATCTCGGCCTCGAAGACGAGCCGGCAGGCCGCTGGTCCTATCAGACGCTGGCCGAATATTACCGTCTGAAGAATGGCAGCATAGGCCCGCTGCGCAGCTGGATGGATCGCACCTGGACGATCTCGGCGAAAACCATCCGTGAATCGGAGATCCACAAGCTGATCGTGGAACTCGACTTTCCGATAATCTACACGACCAACTACGACAATAATCTCGAAATGGCCTATCGTATCCATGGCCGGCCATTCGTGAAGGTCGCCAATACCAGCGATGTGGTCAATGCCGACATCGGCCTGTCGCAGATCGTCAAGTTCCACGGCGATTTCGACGATGATGAATCTCTGGTGCTGGCCGAGACCGACTATTTCAAGCGGCTGACATCGGACACGCCGCTCGAGATCAAGTTCAAGGCCGATGCGCTGGGCCGCACGCTGCTGTTCGTCGGCTACAGCGTGTCCGATCTCAACATCCGCCTGATGCTCTATCGCCTTTGGCAGATATGGCGCGAATCCGGGCGGGAGCGCGATCGTCCGGCCTCATACGTATTCACCCCCAAGCAGGATCCGGTGCAGGACGCCGTCCTCGCGCAATGGGGGATTTCGGTGATGCACGAGCAGGGCGAGGATCCGGCGGCATCGCTGCTCGCTTTCCTGACCAGGCTGAAGGCGGCGATAGACTGCGGCTGATCGGCGACGATCAGGCTGCGGCGCGGTAGCCTAGGCCGCTCGAAATCTCGGCCGCGGCGCCTTCCACCGCGCGGACGATCCGTGTTTCGAACGTGGCTCGGTCGAAGGTATTGATCGGACAACTGATCGAGACGGCGGCCTCGCGCTTGCCGGTCGCGCCATAGATTGGCGACGCTATGCTCGCCACGTTGGCGTCGTAAAAGCCCCAGCTGATGACAGTGGAATCCTTGCGGTCCTTTTCGACCAGGCTGATCAGCGCGGCCATGCTGTCGGGCGTTTCCGGCGTAAAGGTCTCGAACGCGAAATCCTCATACAGCCCGACCACCTCGGACAGCGGCAGGCCGGCCAACAATACCCGGCCAGGTGCGGTGGCGTGCGCCGGCAGCCGCGATCCCACGGTCATTGCGCTGATGAGGCTGGTATTGCCCTGAAAGCGCGCGACATAGACCACTTCGAGGCCTTCGCGCACCGCGAGATGAGTGGAGGTGCTGGTCGTGTCGCGGAGCCGACGCAGGATCGGCGTGGCGACTTCGATCAGATCCTTGCCGGCGAGGAAGCTGTAGCCGAGTTCCAGCACGCGTCCGCCAAGCTGATATCGGCGGCTATCATGCGCACGGCGCAGAAAGCCGGCCATTTCCAGGGTATAGACAATGCGAAAGGCGGTAGACCGCGTCACGCCGATCAGCCGCGCCATATCCGCGACGGTCTGTTCCTGACGGTCCCGCGTGAAGGTCTGCAGGATTTGCAGGCCACGCAAAAGGCCGGGCACGACATAGCGTTCGTCGATCTGGTTGTCCGCTTCCGGGGCCGTCATATCCATCCGAGCATTAGGTTCGGTCCAGCTATCATGTTTTATATGCGGAGCAAAAGCCCCGGAGCGCGAACGAGCGGGGGCTGGACGGGATCCGTTCGGATGAAAACGATTTCCCTGCTTTTGTCATGTGTTCCGCAAGTCGCGCGTCGCCGGTCGGCTCCGGCCCGCGTCAGATGCCGGACGCCCAGGGCAGCGGTTGCGGATCGAGGCCCCAGTAAAGGCTCTTCTGCTGCATGTAATTGCGGATCGCGTCGCGCCCCTTTTCGCGGCCCAGGCCGCTATCCTTGACCCCGCCGAACGGGGTCGAAATGCTGAACTGCTTATAGGTATTGATCCACACCGTGCCGGCATCGATCCGGCGTGCCAGCCGATAAGCGGTTCGATAATCGCGCGTCCACAGTCCGCAGGCGAGGCCGTAGACGCTGTCATTTGCCTGCGCGACCAGATCGTCTTCATCCCCATAGGGCAGGGCGACCAGCACCGGTCCGAAGATCTCCTGCTGGCAGATGTTCGCATCATTGGTGACGCCAGTGAGGATCGTCGGCGGATAATAGGCCCCCGCCGCGTAGCGCGTATCGGCGAGCAGGGCGCCACCACATAATATCTCGGCTCCCTCGGCAATGCCGGCGGCGACATGGCCCGCGACCTTGTCGCGATGCGGGAAGGCAACCATCGGAGCGACCTGGGTTGACGGATCGGTACCTGGGCCGATCCGGAGCGCCGCGGCACGGGCCGTGAGCTTGCCGACGAATTCCGAGAATATCGGCGCGGGCACGAACAGGCGCGATCCGGCAATGCAGGACTGGCCGGTGGAACTGAACACGCCGAACAGGATGCCTGCGATCGCCTGGTCGATATCGGCGTCGGGCAGCACGATCGTGGGTGATTTCCCGAGATCGGAAGAGC
>SCUQ01000513.1 GCA_004297635.1 Rhizorhabdus sp.
AACGGTTCGGTAACGCGCGCCCGGTCGAGCGGATTGCCCCGCTTGCCGGCCAGCGGCCAGCGCTCGGCGGTGGCGATCGGGCCAAGGCCGTCGATCGGATTGCCCAGCGCGTCCATCACCCGGCCGAGCAGCGTTTCGCCGACATCGACCGATCCGCCGCGGCGATCGGGCTCGACCCGGGCGCCCGCGCTGTGCGGGGCGTCGGCGTCGAGCGCCATCAACAGGGTGCGGTTGCCGCGAAAGCCGACGACCTCGGCCAGCGCGGCATGGCCGTCGGCGTCGATCACGCGGGCGTTCGAGCCCACCGGCACCGGAAAGCCGGTCGCTTCGAGCATCAGCCCGTCATAGGAGGCGAGCCGGCCGATGCGGCGCGGGCCGACCTGTTCGAGTTCGATGGTGCCGAGCATCGCTTCGGCGCGTGCGGCGAGGCTCATCGCGGGAGGCCCATATGAGCGATGATCCTGATCATCGCGGCAGGCCCATATGAGCGATGATCCTGATCATCGCGGCAGGCCCATAGCATCGAGCTGGGTACGCAGCCGGGCGAGGCGGACCTGCGGGCCGTCCTCGATCCAGCCTTCGCCATTTTCGAGAACGATGGTGCCCGAGCTGAGATGATGATCGGGCGCGACCGGGATGCCGAGATCGACGCCTTCGAGCATCGCGATATCGTCGGGGTTCATGCGCAGCCGGGCGGGGCCGGATTCGGCCGTGACCAGTTCGGCGATCGTCTCGGCGCGCTCCTTGAGCATGGCCGGGTCGATCGACACCTCGCCGACGATCTGCCGGACCAGGCGGGTAACGGTCTCCGCCAGCACGGCCGCCAGCGGACCGGCCGGTTCGGGCTGGAGCGCTTCGGCGGCGCGGATCAGCTGGGCCAGCGCCTCGCGGTCGCGGGCGAATTCGGCGATCACGGTCTGGCGTCCCTGCTCGAAACCTTCGGCGAAGGCCTCGGCACGCAGGCTGTCGATATCGACGGCGGCGTTGCTTTCCCTGGCCGGGGGCGGGGTGGGGGCGAAGTCGCTGGCGCGGCGGCGCGGATGCGTGCCGTCGCTGCCCCAGGGGGTGAAGTTCGCGGTCGGTGCCGGGCGCGCCCAGGCATCGACCCGGGTCGCGGCTTCGCGCCATTCGTGCGTCCAGGCCTCAGACAAAGTCGTCGCCCTTGCCGCCAAGGCTGATCGAGCCTTCGGCCGCCATCTTGCGGGCAATGGCGAGCATCGCCTTCTGCGCTTCCTGGACATCGGCCAGCCGCATCGGGCCGCGATCGGCGATCTCGTCCTGCACCGACTGGGCGGCGCGGCTGGACATGCAGCCGAAGATCTTCGCGCGGAGCTTCTCGTCGGCGCCCTTGAGCGAGACGACGAGGATATCGTTGTCGACCGCCCGGAGCAGCGCGCCGAGGTCCTTTTCGGTCAGCGCGTTGAGGTTGTCGAAGATGAACATCTCCTCCTCGATCGTCCTGGCAACCGTCTTGTCGAGCTTCTGCAGCGCCTTGATGATCCGCTGTTCGGCGGCCTTGCGCGAGCTGTTGACGATCTTGGCGGCCTCGCCCGCGCCGCCGCGGCGGGTGGTGGAGCCGCTCGACTGGCTGGTGGCGGGCCGGCTCAGCAGGTCGTCCAGCTCTTCCAGCGCGGCTTCGGTGACCGGGCCCATGGTGGCGACGCGATAGACAAGGTCCGCCTGTACGTCCTCGGGCAGCAGCTGGAGCACGTCGGCGGCGCGCTGCGCTTCGAGGAAGGCCAGGACGATCGCCGCGATCTGCGGATGCTCGAACTCGATCAGGTTGGCGATCTGCCGCGCGTCCATCCATTTCAGGTTTTCGAGCGCGGTGGTGTGCTGGACCGGGGTGATGCGCTGCAGCACCTGATCGGCTTTGTCCTGGCCGAGCGCCTTGTGCATCATGCCCTTGATCTGGCGCTCGACGCCGAAGCCCAGCGTGGTGCGGACGCGGGCGCGGTCGCAGAACACGTCGAACACGCCGTCGATCTCGTTCTCGGAAATATTGGCGACGTTGAACATCGCGCCGCCGAGCAGCTGGACCTCGTCCGGGTTCAGCCGGCTCAGCACGGTCGCGGCCTCTTCCTCGCCGAGCAGCATCAGCAGGATCGCGGCGGCGGAGCTGCCGGTCGGCACCACCGGGGTCGCGTCGTCGGTATCGATCGGGGTCTCGTCGGCCATCGGATCAGGCTCCCGGCATATCGGCGCGGATCAGGTCGCGGACGACCAGCGCGGCGCGGTCCGGATCCTGCTTCACGAAATTGCGGATCAGCTCGGCGCGGTTGGCATAGCCCGGCGTCGCCTCGATCATGTCGAGCGTGACCGGCTTGTTCGGATCGATCAGGGCCTGCTGCGCCATTTCCGACGCGATCTCGGCACGGATCGCGGGGTTGGTGCCCTGCGGCAGGCGGCCACCCGAGGCGACCATGGCGCTGATCGCGGCCTTCTTCTCGTCGGCCAGCGCGGCGCGGCGCTTCAGCAGCGG
>SCUQ01000514.1 GCA_004297635.1 Rhizorhabdus sp.
TGCGGGTTCGTCGCGATCGCCTCGTCGGCCCATTCGAGCACCGGCACGTCGGAGACATGATCCGAATAGAAACGAATCCGGCAGGCCGCCCGGTCGAGCTTCTCCAGCCCCATCCATGCCTCGATCATCCGGAGCTTCGCCGGGCCATAGCAATTCTCGCCATCGACCTTGTGGCTGACATAGTCGTCGAGACCCCGGATCGTGCCGGTCGCGACGACGTCGTCCATGCCGAGGCGGCGCGCGATCGGCTCCACCCAGATGCGTGAGGATGCCGTCGCCAGCACCAGCCGCCGTCCGGCGGCGCGGTTCTCCGCGAGGCTCGCCAGCGCACCGGCATAGACATTATGGTCGATCATCTTCTCGGCGAAGGCCTCGGCGATGGGGGTCAGCCGGTCGGCATGGATGCGCCGGCCGATCAGCATCGCCTGGTTGAGCTCCTTGACCCGCTTGCGCTCGATCAGCTTCGCCACATAGGCCAGCATCACCAGCGCGGCGAACGGCACGAAGATCAGCCGCCAGGGCGCGAGCCGGAGCGCGGCATGGATCATGAAGGGGGTGAAGGTGCCGGTCCGGGTAATCGTCCGGTCCATGTCATAGATGGCAAGTTCGGTCATGATCGGGGCCATAGGCGAGCCATAGGGATTCGTCACGCCGGCGAATGCCGGCCCATCTGGCGCCGGCAGCCCTCAAATCCTTGCCTTTTCCGCGGTTCCCGCCTAAAGCCCGCCCGTCTTACAGACAAAAAAGCATTGAGCGCGTCCACGGACGCCCGCTGGCCGGCGAGGTTTCGCCCGCCGGCGTGCTTTGCGTTTTGGGTCTGAAAGTCAGCAATTTCGGCGCTTCGGCGCTTCAGGAGTGAACGCATGTTCGAAAGTCTGAGCGAAAGGCTGGGAGGGGTCTTCGACCGCCTGCGCGGTCGTGGCGCGCTGAACGAATCGGACGTGCGCGAGGCGATGCGCGAGGTCCGGATCGCGCTGCTCGAAGCCGATGTCGCCCTGCCCGTCGTCCGTGAATTCATCGAGAAGATCACCGAGCAGGCGGTCGGCCAGCAGGTGCTTCGCTCGGTCACACCCGGCCAGCAGGTCGTCAAGATCGTCCATGACGGGCTGGTCGAGATGCTCGGCTCCGAGGCTTCGGACCTGGAGCTGGACGTCACGCCGCCCGCGATCGTGATGATGGTCGGCCTCCAGGGCTCGGGCAAGACGACGACGACGGCGAAGATCGCCAAGCGCCTGACCGAAAAGGGCCGCAAGAAGGTCATGATGGCGTCGCTCGACGTCAATCGCCCGGCCGCGCAGGAGCAGCTGGCGACGCTGGGCACCCAGGCCTCGGTCGCGACGCTGCCGATCGTCGCGGGCCAGCAGCCGGTCGATATCGCCCGGCGCGCGCTGCAGGCGGCGAAGCTGCAGGGCTTCGACGTGCTGCTGCTCGATACCGCCGGCCGGCTCCATGTCGATCAGGCGCTGATGGAGGAGATGAAGGCGGTTGCCGCCGTCTCCGAGCCCGACGAAATCCTGCTCGTCGTCGATGCGCTGACCGGCCAGGACGCCGTCAACGTCGCGAAGAATTTCTCCGAGCAGGTCGCGCTGACCGGTGTCGTGCTGACCCGGATGGACGGCGATGCCCGTGGTGGCGCCGCGTTGTCGATGCGCGCCGTCACCGGCAAGCCGATCAAGTTCGTCGGCACCGGCGAGAAGCTGGACGGGATCGAGCTGTTCCAGCCGGCCCGGGTCGCCGGCCGCATCCTCGGCATGGGCGACGTCGTCAGCCTGGTCGAGCGCGCCGCCGAGACGATCAAGGTCGAGGAGGCCGAGGCGCTTGCGCAGCGCATGGCCAAGGGCCTGTTCGACATGAACGACCTGCGCAGCCAGCTGCGCCAGATGTCGCGCATGGGCGGTCTTTCCGGGCTTGCCGCGATGCTGCCGGGCATCAAGCAGGTGAAGCAGGCGATGGCCTCGGGCGCCGCCGACGACAAGGTGCTGGTCCGCATGGATGCGATCATCGGATCGATGACGCCCAAGGAGCGCGCCCGCCCCGAACTGCTCAACGCGAAGCGCAAGATCCGCGTCGCCAAGGGGTCCGGCACCACGGTGCAGGACGTCAACAAGCTCCTGAAGATGCATCAGGAGATGGCGACGGTGATGAAGAAGATGAAGAAAATGGGCGGTCTCAAGGGCCTCGCCGCCGCCAAGCAGCCCGGCGAGG
>SCUQ01000515.1 GCA_004297635.1 Rhizorhabdus sp.
GACGAGGCTGTGTCGCGCCGCATCATCGATAGTGCGCGTGATCAGGGCGTCAATTTCATCGATACGGCCGATGTCTATAGCATGGGCGGTTCCGAAGAGATTGTAGGCCGGGCGATCGCTGCCGACCGCGATCGATGGGTCGTCGCCACGAAATTCGCCAATGCCATGGGCAGCGAGCCCAATCAGCGCGGCTATTCCCGTAAATGGATATTCGAGAATGTCGATGCGAGCCTGCGCCGCCTCGGCGCCGACTATATCGACCTGCTCTATATTCATCGGCCCCTATATGGTGAGCCGCTGTCGGAGGCGCTGCGCGCGATCGGCGACCTCATTCGCCAGGGCAAGATCAGATATTATGGGCTGTCGAATTTCCATGGCTGGCGGATCGCGGAGGTGTGCCGCCTGGCCGATGCGTTAGGCATGGAGCGGCCCATCGCGAGCGAGCCGCTCTACAATATCGTCAGCCGGGAAGCTGAAGTCGAGCAATTGCCGGCGGCGGCCCATTATGGCCTCGGTGTCGTCGCGTACAGCGCGCTTGCGCGAGGTGTGCTTACCGCAAAATATGTGCCCGGCAGCGCGCCGGACCCCGATAGCCGGGTCGGGCGTGGCGATACGCGCATATTGCAGACCGAATGGCGGCCGGCATCGCAGAATATCGCGCAAGCCATCGCGCGGCATGCCGAAGAAAAGGGTCTTTCCGCCGCCGATTTCGCGCTGGCGTGGGTACTGGCCAATCCACTCGTCTCGTCGGTGATCGCCGGGCCCCGTACCGAGGAGCAGTGGCAGGCTTATGGCCGCGCGCTTACCGTAGAACTGACATCGGAAGACGAAGCTTTCGTGGATTCCCTCGTATCGCCCGGCCATGGTTCCACGGCTGGCTTCACGGACCCGTCTTATCCTGTCGAAGGGCGGCCCGATCGCACGCTCTGCCGCAATGATCGGACGCCATTCCCTTAAGGGCACTGCCCAATGCCACCGTTGGACAGCCATTTTTCCCGGAGTATTTGCCAATGGCCACGCGCCCGACATTCCCCATTCGTGCACCAGAAGCCCAGCCAGGCCCCAAGGCCCTGGAAGGGATTCGCATTGTCGATTTTTCGCGCGTGATGGCCGGTCCATTTGCGAGCCAGGTCCTGGGGGACTTCGGCGCGGAGGTTATCAAAATCGAACATCCGCGTGGAGGCGACGATACGCGGCACCAACTTCCCCAACCGGCGATTGGCGATCAATCACATTTCTTTTTGGCGCTTAACAGAAACAAGAAGAGCGTCGCGATCGATTTCAATACCCCTGAAGGATATCAGGTGGTGCTGGATCTCATCGCGACCGCAGATGTCGTGCTCGAAAACTTCACGACGCGCGTCATGAAACGTGCGGGTCTGGACTATGATTCACTTAAGGAGCGGTTTCCGAAGCTCATCTATTGCTCCGTTTCTGCTTACGGCCGGACGGGCCGCCTGGCCAATGTCGCGGGCTATGATTCCGCTATCAGTCAGGAAACCGGTGTCGCACAATTGGGCGCGCTGGAAGGCGAGCGGCCGGTGCTGGGCGGTCTGCCTACCATCGATCTGACGACCGCGATGAACGCCACGATCGGCATTCTGGTCGCTTTGCAGGCGCGGGCCAGACATGGCTTCGGGCAATTCGTCGAGACAGCCTTGTATGATACGGCCATCGCCGACTTGAACTGGCGGGGATATCATTATCTGGCTTCGGGGAAAGAGCCGGAGGTGATGGGCCGTGCACCGAAAATGGGAATGCCTGGCGGTGAGTTCGATTGTTCGGACGGCATCATCTGGTTCACCTGCGCCCTGGAGAAAATGTTCGCGCCCTTCTGTCGCGACGTCATCGAGCGACCCGAGCTGATCGACGATCCGCGCTTCAGGACCCTGGCGGATCGCAAGGCGAACGCGACGGCCATGATCGACACGATCGAACCGATCTTCCGGCAGAACACGCGCGCCTTCTGGGCAGGGCGGCTTCAGGCGGCCGGAGTGCCCTGCGGTCAGGTCCGGACGGTAGGCGAAGCGCTAAGCTCCGACCTTACCGCAGAACGGGAAATGGTGTTCGAAGTGCCGCATCCCACTGTGGGCAGTGTCCCGATGATCGGCCAACCTATTCGTATGAGCCGCACCCCGTCCGTCTATCCCGTCGCGCCGGCGTTGTTGGGGGCGGATACGGTGGAGGTGCTCAGCCAGCTGCCCGGATATGACGCTGACAAGATCGATCTTCTGCTGAAGGGTGGTGCGGTGGCGTCGACAGCGGGCACAGTGTAAGCCGGACAATAGTCAGGCCCGTCGAACTACGTCATCCGTCCCGCCTAATTCAGCGGCAGATCTTCGCGACGCTGGGGAACCTTGCGCTGTTCGACCCAGCGCCGGGCGAAATTCCAGAGCATGGCGCCGGCCGGCCGATCGCTCCTTGCCAGACGCAGCAGCATTACCGCGGCCACTGGCCGTACGTCTTCCAGCGGTCGAGCCACCATCCCCACGCGACGCAAGTCGTCCTCTCCATGTTCGTCGAGCGAGCGGATCGCGGCAACGCCATGATCGGCTGCATAGGCCAATATGCCCAGCTTGCCCTGATCGTCCGGGAAGACGAGGTTGACGCCGAAATCCTCTAGGGGGCGCACCATCTGATCGAACATCCGCGGCAGCCGGGCGCGTTCCCAGCTGGCGACGGTCAGGCCGTACAGCGCGCTGGTCGGCACCGTTCGTAGTGCGGCCAGCGGCGAGATCTGCGGTACGACCAGCTCCACCGGAAACCAGCGCAATATGATATATTCGAACCGTTCGTCCGGGATCGGCGAAGAAACGGCAAGAAGGTCGAACTTTCCTTCCCACAGGCCGTGTAGCAACGCGCGGGTATAGCCTGTCTCGATTTCGAAAGAC
>SCUQ01000516.1 GCA_004297635.1 Rhizorhabdus sp.
GCCAGTGGTCCTGACCCAGTATATTCCATTCCTGATCCCAGGCCTTGAATGGCCCGATCAGTGTACTCAGGCGCGTATGATGATGTTCTCCATGTCCTATGCCGATATCGAGGCGCAGGTGCGCGAACAGTTCACCAAGATGTTCGGACCCTATGGTTTCGACGACAAGCGCGACATCGCGGGAATTATCACCAACCGCCAGGGGCATGCCTATTTTGTCGGACGTCCCGGGTTCCATTTCGGACGTGACGGCAAGAAGGCTGCCAAGGACGTATTGCGCGAGCCCTATCATCGCATCGTCTTCGGTCATTCGGAACTGTCAGGCGCGCAGATGTGGGAGACCGCAGCCCTGGAGGGCGAACGCGCGGCCAAGCAGGTCCAGGCCATGAAGATCTGAAGCACAGACCGGGCGGGCCTATTGGCCCGCCCGTGAGGTCAGTCCCGTGCGCCTGACCGCGCACCGCTACGATCATAGACGACGGCGCCATCGATGAACGTCTGCAATACCGTGGTCATATCCTTCGGGAACCTCGCCCGTATCATCGACAATGTAGCCGGGTGGGGTCGGGTATCTTGCCTTCGCGTGCCAGAATGTTGGTCGAAAGTGCCAGCCTGTCTTCATGTGAGGCGACGGTAAGCGCCGATATTTCGCCGGCATGTCTCAACAGGCGGTCGCGCCAATGCATGCACGGTGTTCACCGCGAACTGTGCCTCTAGTCTTTTCTGGCTGGACAGCTGGATGGTGGACGACGCCCCGCGCGCCTTGACGCGGCCGAGATCGTCAGCATCAAGCAGGGCGCCGTACGAGCGGGCGGATCGCGAGGAGCAATTGGAACAGCGCCGGTGCACCGGGCTTCGGCCCATCGCCCAGGAGAATATGAACCGCACGGTCATCCGCCACATGGGTGTACAGGTCGGGTCGGGCTTCGCGGTAGAGCTGAGCCGATAAAGCGGCCATCAAGGCGCGTTCGGCGATGAGTTCGTGCTTCTTCAGTTCCTCGTAGACCTGTTTCCCCGAGATATGCCCATCCGGCGGACGTGCCGCGCGGCGCTGTGCCCGTATCGTTGCGATCTCGAGCCGGGCGGGATCGTATCCCGCGATCAGCGATCTGATCCTTTCGCGGGGGGGAAGGAGTCCGGCGACCGCCGCAAAACACACGCAGAACAGGGTCGGGATGCAAACGCCTTCCTCATCCTGCAGGGCAAGGCACAGGTCTTGGACGGCCGGATTGGAGTATAGTTGTACCGTACCGTTCCAAACGCTTTCCACCCAGGCCTCTTCGGTCGACATGTCGATCAAAGGCGATCCGTCAGTAGTCGTCATCGTCCTTCCAACGGCGCACCAGGCCGACGTCGATGCCGAGGAGATCGAGCGCACGGCCGACGCTATGGTCGATCAGTTCCTGGACCGATTGAGGTTTCGAATAGAGAGCCGGCACCGGTGGCATCACGATCGCGCCCGCGCTGTCGAGTTGGGTGAGCGTGCGCAGGTGTCCGCTGTGCAGGGGGGTTTCGCGAAACATCAGCACCAGCCTGCGTCGCTCCTTCAGCGTCACATCGGCCGCGCGGCTCAACAAGGAGCTGGTGATGCCCCAGGCGATCTCCGATGCGGACTTCACCGAACATGGCGCCACCAGCATCCCCAAAGTTCGGAAGGAGCCGCTCGCGATCGATGCGCCGATATCGAGATTGTTGTGCGCCACATCGGCCATCGCCCGGACGTCGTCGAGCGACAAATCCGTTTCCTCGGCGATCGTCCGCGCTGCCGCCTTGGAGACGACCAGATGCGTTTCGATATCGGTCGATGCCAGCGCACGCAGCGCGGAGATGCCGAAAGCGGCTCCGGACGCACCGGTAATTCCAATGACGAGGCGCCTCTTCATCCGATGGCGCCTTTCGAGATGACGGGGTGGGTCATGATATGGGCGGGTCTTCGCATTCTCGATCGCATAGCATGGACCATTGCTTTGCACCTATGCGGCTATTGCCAGGCTGCATTGCTGATTCCCCGCGATATCGCCAGTCCTGAATGGGCAACTCGGGATGCGGCATTTACGAGCCGCATCCCGAGCCCGCGCCGTTCAGAAGCGATAGCTGATCGAACCGCCATAGGAGCGTGGCGTGCCCGGCAGCAGCAGCGAATAGCCGAATGCCGAGACGTCGAAGCCATTGGTATAATAACGCGTGTTCGCGATGTTCTGCACCCACAGCGACGCGGTCAGATTGTCCATGAGTTCATAGGATGCCCGGGCATCGAAGAGCCAATATCCGTCATCCGAGATGTAATTCACGTTGCGGAAATCGAAATATCGCTGCGCTGTCCAGTTGCCACTCCCCTGGATGCTCGCTGTCCGGCCGCCCAGATCGAAATCATATTTGGCGAGGAGGTTGAGCGTCGATTTCGGCGAGTCCGAGAGCCGGTTGCCGTCGCAGGCCGCCCCGTTCGGCTGACATGCGGGGAAATCGGTATATTTTGCGTCGAGCAGCGACAGGCCGGCGTTTAGTGTCAGCCCCTGCACCGGCACCGCGGTCAACTCGACCTCCATGCCCTTCACGCGCGCATCGGCATTGGACAGAGTCGCGGTACCGGTGTCGAACAGCGTCTCCTGCTTATCCTTATACCGATAATAGAAAGCGGCGGCGTTGAAGCGCAGCCTGCGGTCGAACCATTGCGATTTGATGCCCAGTTCGAAGGCATCGACGGTTTCCGGATCGACGAAGCCCGCCGTTGCCGGCGTGTCCGATCCGAAGTTGAACTCGCCACCCTTGTAGCCGCGATTGGCGCTGGCATAGACCATCACCTGCTCGTCGATCTTATAGCTCAGCGTCACGCGGCCGCTGAGGTTGCTCCACGCCTTGCTCTGATCGTTGAGCGTGAAGCTGCCCGGTCCGAAGCCCTGTGCGACAACATCGCGATAGCGATAATTCTCGCGACCGTCGCTGGCGAAGGTGAAATAGCTGAAATCGACATCGCGCTTGTCGCGGCTCCAGCGCAGGCCGACGGTCAGGTCCAGCGCATCGTCGAGGCGATAGGAGCCCTCGGCAAACGCCGCGATCGCAGCCGTCTTCTGCTTGCCGGCGCTGCCGAACCCGATGCCGATGGCGGCCAGGTTGACCGGCTTCAGCTGGGTGATGCTCTCATGGAAATAATAGCCGCCGAGCACCCAGCGGAAGTCGCCCGAACCGTCGGAGGTCAGTCGCACTTCCTGGCTGAACTGGCGCGGCCGCCCCTCGTCGAAGATCGCCGCGACGTTGAAGGCGGTAGCGTCAACGTCCTGCGGTCCCTGATGGTTGAGATGATAATAGGAGGTCGCGGAGGTCAGCGTGGCCGCCCCGAAGTCATAATTCATCGTCAGCCAGGTGCCCCAGCTGTTCACCCGCTCGAGCGATTCCCGCTTCGAAAGGTTCGACTGGACCTGGAAGGCATCGCGGTTGAGGTCGTCCGGCACGCCCAGGAGTTGCAGGATGCTGGTACAGCCCGGTGC
>SCUQ01000517.1 GCA_004297635.1 Rhizorhabdus sp.
GCCCATGAAAAGGCGCTGCTCGAAGCGGCGCTCCGGCGCTGCCGCTTCAACCAGCGCGCCACCGCGCTCGCGCTCAAGCTGAGCTACGACCAGCTCCGCCACGCGCTGCGCCGCCACGACCTGCTCGACCGGCAGGCATGACCCCGGCGGAGCGCCTGTTCCAGAGCTTCGACCGGGTCTATGTCCTCAACCTGCCCGACCGTGCCGACCGCCGTGCCGAGATGGCCGGCGAGCTTGCCGCGATCGGCACCGGCTTCGGCGATCCTCGCATCAGGCTGTTCCCCGCGATTCGGCCCGAAGATGCCGCGGGCTTCCCAGGCATCGGCGCGCGGGGCTGCTTCCTCAGCCATCTCGCTGTGCTGCGCGAGGCGCGCGACGAGGGGTTCGATCGCATCCTGATCCTGGAGGATGATTGCGACTTCGCTGCGGGGATCGGCGTGCGGTTGCCGGCTGTTCTGGATGCGCTGGACGCGCAGAGTTGGGACATCGTCTACGGCGGCTACGACCTCGGTTCCTCTCCGATACGGGACGGTAGCGGAGAGGAGCATGGAGCCCTCATCCCCGCCCCCCCCACCCTTCCCGTCCGCACCACCCACTGCATCGGCTTTCGCCGCGCCGCGATCGAGGCGCTCATCCCCTATCTGGAGGCGATGCTCGATCGTCCGGCCGGCAGCGCCGACGGCGGGCCGATGCATGTCGACGGAGCCTATGGCTGGTTCCGCGCGAGCCGGCCCGATCTGGCCTGCTGGCTTGCCAGCCCCCGCCTCGGCCGCCAGCGGCCATCGCGCACCGACATCGCCCCGCCCGGCCCGCTCGATCGCCTGCCCGGGCCGCTGCGCCGGGCTGCGCGCGGGGCGCGGCGCTGGCTTCAACGCCGGTTCGCCTGATCCGCGAAGGAAAAGGGTCGATCCGATTCGGATCAGAAAAATCATCGCGCGGATGCGGAAAATCGATTGCGGAACCCGCCCCGTTAAAGGCTTGGAAACCGCCCGGCCGCTAGGGTCATCGCTCAGTATAACCCGGAGTAGATGATGCCAGGCAAGACGATCGAGGAGGGCCGGTCCGCGCGCCCGCCAAAGGATCGCCGCGACCTGCTCACCGCCGGGGTGACGTTGGCCGCGATCATGCTCGTCATCGCCTCGGGCTTCACCGTCGCGGGCTCGCTGCTGCGCTCTTTCCGGGGCGAGCTTTCGGTCATCGACAATCTCATGATCACGGTGTTGCTGCTCAATGTCGCGCTGAGCCTGCTCGGCTGGCGGCGCTACCGCGCGCTCAAGCATGAGGTGATGCTGCGCCGCGCTGCCGAGGCGCACGCCAGCGAACTCGCGACCAGCGATCCGCTCACCGGGCTTCTCAACCGCCGCGCGCTCGCCGAAAGCGGCGCCCGGCTGATCGACCGCGCCTTGGGCCGTCATCGTTCGGTGGCGATGCTGATGATCGATCTCGATCATTTCAAGTCGGTCAACGATCTTCACGGCCACCTCGCCGGCGACCAGCTGCTGCGGGCCGCCTCCGATGCGATCACCGCCCCCTTGCCGGACGACGCCCTGGCGGCGCGGCTGGGCGGCGACGAATTCGCCTGCGCCTTCCCCTTCGATCCCGATCAGCCTGCCGCCGTCGAGCGGATCGCCGACGCGATCCTGTCGCGGATGACCCAGCCTTTCCTGATCGGCGGGGTCGAGGCGCGGATCGGCGCATCGATGGGCATCGCCCGGACCGAAGCGGGCTGCCGCACCGTCGACACGCTGATGCGCCGGTCCGACATCGCCCTCTATGCCGCCAAGCGCGCGGGGCGGAACCAGCGCGCCTGGTTCGACGCGAGCATGGAACGCGAGCTGGAACTGCGGAACGAGATCGAACTGGGGCTGCGCGCCGGCATCCCGGCCGGCCAGATCATCCCCTGGTTCGAGCCCCAAGTCGACCTTGCAACCGGGGCGCTGATCGGCTTCGAACTGCTCGCCCGCTGGGATCATCCCGAACTCGGCATTCTCGAACCGGCCCTGTTCATTCCCGTGGCCGAGGAATCGGGGCTGATCGGCGAGCTTTCGATGTCGGTGATGCGCGCCGGGATCGAGGAAGCCCGCCATTGGAACCCGTCGCTCCGGCTTGGCGTCAACATCAGCCCGGCGCAGATGCGCGATCCTTGGCTGGCCCAGAAGATCGTCAAGCTGCTCTCCGAGCGCGGCTTCCCCGCCGAACGGATCGAGGTCGAGATCACCGAGGCGGCGCTGTTCGAAAATCTCGGCTTTGCCGCCGCGATCGTCGCTTCGCTGCGGAACCAGGGCATCCGGGTGGTGCTCGACGATTTCGGTACCGGCTATTCGAGCCTGACCCATCTGCGCGCGCTGCCGCTCGA
>SCUQ01000518.1 GCA_004297635.1 Rhizorhabdus sp.
CAGACCCCACCGCCCGATGCCCCGCGCGTCCGTTTCCGCTGGTCGCGCTACCATGCCATGATGATCGCGGTCCCCGCCGACCGCGCGATGCGCGACCGGCTGATATCGGGGATCGGTGCGCTGGTCGGGATCGTCGCGACCGGGTTGCTGGTGCGCGGACTGATCGGTGCCGGTGCGCATATGCCGCTGCTGATCGCGCCGATCGGTGCGGCGGCGGTGCTCCTCTTCGCGGTGCCGGCAAGCCCGATGGCACAGCCCTGGGCGGTGATCGGCGGCAATCTCGTCTCGGCGGTGGTCGGCGTCTGCGCGGCCGGTATCGGCGGCGATCCGATGGTTTCCGCCGGTCTCGCGGTCGGCGGGGCGATCTGCGCGATGGCGCTGCTGCGCTGCCTCCATCCGCCCGGCGGCGCGGTCGCGCTGACGGCGGTGGTCGGCGGTCCGGCAATCCATGCGATGGGCTATGGTTTCGTCATCGCGCCGGTCGGGCTGGGAACGGTGCTGCTGCTGGCGATGGCCTGGGGCTTCCACCGTTTCTCCGGCCACAGCTATCCGCATCGTGCCAGGCACATCGCCGATCCGCCGCAGCCGCTGGCCACCGATTTCTCCAGGCACGACCTCCGGCTCGCGCTTGCGGCCTATCCCGATCTGCTCGATGTCGATTTCCAGGATCTGGAGGAGGTGCTGCTCGCCGCCGAGCATCATGCCGCGGTCAGGCGCGGCGTGGCGGTGACCGCCTAGTCTTCATCCTTCGCAAGATCCTGCGCAACCTTGGGATCGCGCAGCAGCTTGTCGATATGGCTGCCTTCGTCGAAGCTCTCGTCGGCCAGGAATTTCAGCTTCGCGGCATATTTGGTGTTCACCCGGCGGGCGACTTCGCTCTGCAGATAGGCGGTGTTGGTGCGCAGCGCCTTGATCACCGCGTCCTCGTCCGCGCCCAGCAGCGGCTTCACGAACACGGTCGCATGCCGCAGGTCGGGTGACATCCGCACCTCGGTCACCGAAACCAGATGCTTGGCCAGCGTCTCATCATGCACTTCGCCGCGCATCAATATGTCGGACAGCGCATGGCGCACCTGTTCGCCGACGCGGAGCAGGCGGACCGATTTGCCTTCGGGGGTTTCGTTACGGCGCACGACGCGGCCTTTCCCAACAAGGACGCGTCATCCCTGCACAGGCGGGATCTCGGGCGGAAAGGACGGACCTGATGTCTCGAACCACGCCTGAGACCCCGGCCTGTGCCGGGGTGACGCTTTAAATCAGAGCGTCCGCTCGCGTTCCTCGACCTCGAACGTCTCGACGATATCGCCGGGCTTGATGTCGGTGGTCGATTCCAGGGTGATGCCGCATTCGAGGCCGGCGCGGACCTCGGGGACATCGTCCTTGAAGCGGCGCAGCGATGAGATCGAGCCATTATAGATGATGACGTCGTCGCGCAGGATGCGGGCGCGCAGCTTCTGGCGAATATAGCCTTCGAGCACCAGCAGACCGGCGGCCTTGCCATGCTTGCCGGCCGAGAAGACCTCGCGGATTTCGGCGCGGCCGACGACATGCTCCAGATATTCCGGCCCAAGCTGGCCGGCCATCGCGGCGCGAATCTCGTCGAGCAGGTCGTAGATCACGTCATAATATTTGAGCGCGACCCCATCCCGCGTGGCGATCTCGCGCGCCTTGGCGTTGGCGCGGACATTGAAGCCGATGATCGGCGCCTTCGAGGCGGCGGCCAGGCTGACGTCGCTTTCGGTGATGCCGCCGACACCCGAATGCAGGATGCGCACCTGGATGAGATCGGTCGAGATCTTGTTGAGCGAGCCGACGATCGCCTCGACCGAGCCCTGGGCATCGGCCTTGACCACCACCGGATATTGCTGGGCCTGCTGCTCGCGCAGCGCCGAGAACATCGATTCCAGGCTGGCGGGGGCCGACGTGGTCCGCTTCGCCTGGATCACGCTGGCGCGATAGGCCGCGACCTCGCGCGCGCGCGCCTCATTCTCGACGACCGAGAGCTGGTCGCCCGCGCTGGGCACGCCCGACAGGCCGAGGATCTCGACCGGCAGCGAGGGGCCGGCTTCCTTGACGTTGCGGCCCTTGTCGTCGATCAGCGCGCGGACCTTGCCGCTTTCGGCGCCGACGACGAAGATGTCGCCGACCCGGAGCGTACCACGGTTGACGAGCACGGTCGCGACCGCGCCGCGGCCCTTGTCGAGCGTGGCTTCGACCACGGTGCCCTCGGCGGAGCGATCGGGATTGGCCTTGAGCTCGAGCAGTTCGGCCTGGAGTTCGATCTTCTCGATCAGTTCTTCGAGGCCGGTCTTCTTGAGCGCCGAGACCTCGACCTCCTGGACGTCGCCGCCCATCGATTCGACCTGCACGTCGTGCTGCAGCAGCGCCTCGCGCACCTTCTGCGCGTTGGAGCCGGGCTTATCCATCTTGTTGATCGCGATGATCATCGGGACGTTGGCCGCGCGGGTGTGGCTGATCGCCTCGATCGTCTGCGGGCGCAGGCCGTCGTCGCCGGCCACCACGATCACGACGATGTCGGTGATGTTGGCGCCGCGCGCGCGCATGTCGCTGAACGCTTCATGGCCCGGGGTGTCGAGGAAGGTGATCTTGGCACCGCTCTTCACCTGCACCTGATAGGCGCCGATATGCTGGGTGATGCCGCCGGCCTCGCCGCTGGCGACATCGGTGCCGCGCAGCGCGTCGAGCAGGCTGGTCTTGCCGTGGTCGACATGGCCCATGATCGTGACGACCGGGGGGCGGGCCTGCAGCGTCTCGTCGGGATCGACGTCATGCGTCGTCACCAGATCGACGTCGCTGTCGGAGACGCGCTTGATGTTGTGGCCGAACTCGGTGACGAGCAGTTCGGCGGTGTCCTGATCGATCGACTGGTTGACGGTGACGGGCATGCCCATCTTGAACAGCGCCTTCACCAGATCGGCGGCGCGCTCGGCCATACGATTGGCCAGCTCGCCCACGGCGATCGTCTCGGGCACCGCGACATCGCGGACCTGCTTCTGCTGGACGGTGCCGGCCTGATGGGCGCGCTTGTCCTTTTCGCGCGAACGCTTGAGCGCGGCAAGCGAGCGAGCCCGCGCGCCGCTATCGTCGTCGAGCGCCTTGGTGACGGTGAGCTTGCCCGACTGGCGGCGGTCGTCGCCCTTGCGGTCGCGCTGCTGCGGACGAGGCGGCTCGGGCCGCTTCGGGCTCGGCACAGGCGTGAAGCGGCGCGGCGGCGGCGCGGCTGGGCGCTGGTCGCCGGTGGCGGCGTTGGCTTCGGCCGGAGCGGGGGCGGCTTCTTCGCGGGCGGGTTCGGCCGCACGTGCTTCGGCGTCGGCCGGTGCGGCTGCCGGCGCCTGGGCTGGCGCGCTTTCGCCGGCTTCCTCGGCGCGGCGATTCTCTTCGGCGCGGCGCTTTTCTTCCTCGCTGGCTTCGGCCTTCAGCCGCTCCTCGCGGCGGCGGGTTTCCTCCAGCGCGGTCATCCGCGCTTCCTCGGCCTCGCGCAGCAGGCGCTCCTGCTGCTCGCGGCGCTCGAGCGGGGTCAGCGCACGGGTGTTCACGACAGGTGCGGGGGCCGGCTGGGGGCGCGGTGCGGGAGCGGCGGCCTGGGGCGCGGGCGCCTGCGGAGCCGGGGCCGCGGCGGCGGGCTCCTCGATCACCTGGGGCTCGGCTTCGCCCGGCCGACCGAGCACGCGGCGGCGCTTGACCTCGACGACGACGGTGTTCGACCGGCCATGGCTGAAGCTCTGCTTCACCTGGCCCGTCTCCACCGTGCGCTTCAGGCCCAACGGCGCGCGCATTCCCAGTTTCGGCTTTTCGCTATCACTCATCTGGTAACCGAACCCTTCACTTCATTCTTCAATTTTGAGCGCCGATGGACCCTGCGGAGCTGTTCCGCAAGGCTGAAGCGCTTTCCGAACGTCCCATGAAACCGCACCAGCGGCTCAAAGCGTCAGCGACGCGCGCGGCTGAAGCCGGCACTGTCACACCTATATGTACCACATTGTCGCGCCCTAGCGCCATCGACAATATGGTGCGATCCGCCGGGATTACTACTCCGCGCCGATCCGATCCTTCGGCGTCGAGGCCGACGCGGAGCGACTGGTCGAGCTTGCGATTGCCGTCGTCCGATGCGTCGGCGGCATGCAGCAGCAGATGAAGCCGGCCGCGCCGCGCGGCCTCGCTGATCTTGTCCGATCCGGTCAGCACCGCGCCCGCGCGCATCTCCAGTCCCAGCCGGTCGAGCGCGGCGCGGAGCAGCCCGGCCTCGATCCGTTCGGGCAGGTCGGCGGGAATGATGATCTCGCCGGTCTTGAAGGCGCGGGCGAGCGCGCCCTTGAGCTTGCCCTTGGCGATCGCGGTTTCGAGCGCGGCGCGGTCGACGCCGATCCAGGCGCCGCGGCCCGGCGCCTTGGCGCGCAGGTCCGGCAGGATATGGCCGTCGGGGCCGAGTGCGAGCCGGATCAGCCTGGCCGGTTCATCATGCTCCGCGGACAGGATGCACTTGCGCTCGGGGACATGCTTCCCCGGACGGGGAGGGCGGTCCTCCGATGCGATATCCGGCGCTAGCGGTACGCTCCGATGATCATCGTGTGCCATTCGCGGGAGCGACCTCCTGCGTGGCATCGGGGAGGGGGGCGGGGCGATCCGCGATCAGCAGGCCGCCCGCGCCGTAATTCTCGGTCGACAGCTCGGTGATGTTCACCTGCACCGCGCTCGCCGGCTTGCCGAGATGCGCGCCCAGCGACCGCGTCACGTCAGCGACGATGGCGGCCTTCTGTTCGCGCGTGGCGGAGCCGGCGATTCGGATGTCGACAAAGGGCATCAGCGATCAGGCCTCGTCGGTGAACCAATGGGCGCGGGCGGCCATGATGATCTCGTTGCCCTGATCCTCGGACAGGCCATATTCGCCCAGCACGCCGGGCTTGTTCTCCTCGCGCTCGGCGCGCTCCGGGCGGTCGGGCCGGTCGCTGTTCGGGCGGCGGCGCTGCTCGGCGCGCTTCTTCTGGATCA
>SCUQ01000519.1 GCA_004297635.1 Rhizorhabdus sp.
GCCGGCACGGGAAGGGGCTGCGCCCCGAACCCTAGCGGGTGCCCCGCCTGGCGGCCGCTCCGCCATGGTCTCCATGGTCCCCCTCCGCGCGCCGGGAAGGACCGGGCATCACCGTCGGGCCGTTCGCGCCATAGGGTTTCCACGGCCGGTTGATCCGCCCCTCGCCCGCCTTGAAGAAATATTGGCTGCACACCAGCCAACCCTTCAGCGGGCGCAACGGCGCCAGACAGGTGGCGAGCAGCACCGGCCCGGTGACGAGCAGCTGCGTCAGCCAGGACGCGCTCCACCATATCTCCAGCATCAGCGCGAACACGACGGCGGGCACGCAGCCGAAGCAGATCACGAAAAAGGCCGGCCCGTCGGCGGGGTCGGCGAAATCATAGCTCAGCCCGCACTGGTCGCAGCCCTTGGCCAGGGTGAGCAGGCCGGCGAACAGGCGCCCCTCGCCGCAGCGCGGGCAGCGGCCGGCGATGCCGGTACGGATCGGTTCCAGCTTCGGCCAGACGATCGGGGCTTCGGGGACGGCATCGGCCATGGATCACCTCACGCAAACAGCTTGTCCCGGAGATAGATTTTTGTATGGATCGATCAACCATACATAACCGGCAGCCCCTCCATGCAAAGCTGGCTCGATCATCTGGCCGACCATCCCGGGCCTAAATATCTGGCGATTGCCGATGCCATCGAGCAGGGGGTGCGCACCGGCACGCTGCGCCCCGGCGAGCGGCTGCCGCCCCAGCGTGAGCTGGCGACGATGCTGGGCGTCGACCTCACCACCGTCACCCGCGCTTATGGGCTGGCGCGCGAGGCGGGGATGATCGAAGGGGCCGGGCGACTGGGCTCCTATGTCCGCAACAGCGCCGGGCTGCCGCCCGCCGACGTGACCGGCGACGCCGGGATGATCATGCCGCCCCAGCCGGGCTTCGCGCTGCTCGGCGATGCGATCCATCGTGGCCTGGCCGCGCTGCTGCGCGCCGGCGGCCAGTCGCCGCTGCTGCAATATCAACCGACCGGTGGCGCGCTGCGCGACCGGCAGGAGGCGGCATCGGCCTATGTCGCGCGCGGCGTCGCCACCGGCGCCGACCAGGTGGTGATCGCGGCGGGCGGGCAGAATGCGCTTCATGCGATCATGGCGGCGAGCCTGCGGCCCGGCGACAGGATCGCCGCGCCGCGCATCACCTATCCCGGCCTGATCGCGATCGCCCGGCAGCTCGCGTTTGAGATCGTGCCGGTCGCCGCCGATGCCGGAGGGATCGATCCCGATGCGGTGCAGGCGGCAGCGGCGGCGGGCGCGAAGGCGGTCTATGTCGTTCCGACCAACGACAATCCGACCACCGCCACGCTCGATCTCGAACGGCGCCTGTGGCTTGCCGCGATCGTGCGCCGCCACGGGCTCACCCTGATCGAGGACGACGCCTATGGGCTGTTGCCGGCCAGGCCGCTGCCGCCGCTTGCCGCCTTCGTGCCCGAACGCAGCTGGCATATCGCCAGCGTTTCGAAGATCATCTCGCCTGCGCTCCGGGTCGCCCATGTCCGCGCGCCGGACGCCGCCACCGCCGCCCGGCTCGCCGCCGATATCCATGCGACGGCGGTGATGGCGCCGCCGCTCAACGCGGCGCTCGTCACCCATTGGCTGCGCGACGACAGCTTCGCGGATCTGATCGCCCAGCTCCGCACCGAGGGGATCGCGCGCCAGCGGCTGGTGGCGCCGCTGCTCCACGGCCTTGACGCCGCGGCGCACCCCGAAGGCTATCATCTCTGGTTGCGCCTGCCCGGCGATGCCCCCCGACCGGCCGAGATCAGCGCCCGGCTACGCCCGCTCGGCCTGTCGGTCGTCGCGGGCGAGCGTTTCGCGATCGAACCGGCGGCGATGGCGCCGGCCGTCCGCATCTCGATCGGCGGCGCGATCGGGCATGACCGGCTGAAGGGCGCGGTCAGCGCGCTGCGGGCACTGTTGCGGCCCGCCTAGCCTTTTGCGGCGATGTCCGGATCGGCAGATGTCGCCATCCGCCTCGAACATCGCCCCGCCCTCATTGCAGCGTCGGCCCGTGCATCGGGGCATTCCGCAGCTCGGACAGTGCCCGGTCGATCGCAGCGAGCGCGGCGGCGCGGTCGGCATCGGCCATGCCCTTGGCGCCCGCGATCGAGCTGCGGGCACTGGCCAGCGCCGCCTCGATATGACGAGGCATAGCGCGCATCGCCCCGGCGCGTTCGACAAAGGCCTCATCCCGTGCCCGGGCGGCCTCGGCAAAGGCCTCGCGCCGGGCCTCCGCCGCGTCGCGCATCGCCTCGCCCTGTTCGCGCATGGCGTCCCTATGGGCCTGCATCGCTTCCCGATGCGCCTCGCGCGCTTCGGCCATCGCGGCGCGGAGCTCGGCACGCTCCGCAACGCCGAGCTTCTTGTCGATGGGGTGGGCTGCGGGCGGTGCCGGAGGCGCGGGCACGGCGGGACGGGACGGCGGCACCGCGACCGTCGCGACCGGCGAGGCCGGCGGGGCCGGCGGACGAGGGGCAGCAGGCGGAACGGGGGGCGTGGGCGGCACCGGGGCGACATGGGGGGCGGTCGGCGCGGCCGCATGGACGGCCACGACTCCACCGGCGGCCAGCGCCATCAGCGCTCCGCCCGCGGCGAGCCATCCGATGCGGCCTGTCTGCTTGTTCATGGAATTCTCCCGTCGATGATCGGGATGGGTACATCGCGCCGCGGCGGCGGCTGTCCAAGCCGGCTTCGACCAACATACGGCGGCGCCGGACAAGCGGCGGCAGCGCACGACGAACGACATGGGATCTCTCCAAAATGGCTGCAATTACTGTGGCATGCGGCTTCCCTTCGTGGCGCCGGCGCCGTAACGGCATCTGGCAATCGATGAAGGGGGCTTCATGAAATATCTCGCGTCAGCGGCCTTGATGGCGGCGACATTCGCAGCGGCACCGGCCTTCGCGGCGGACGACAGCGTGACCTATCGGGTCGAGATTCACGGCGGCTGGGACCGGGTGGTCGTCGGCGGTGGCAAGGATACGGGCGCCACCTATGGCGTCGGGCTCGGCATCGACATCCCGGTCGGCTCGATGGCGTTCATCGGTTTCGAGGCCGACGCCGATCTGTCGACTACCAAGGAATGCGTGACCGGCGTTCTCTTTGTCGGCGATCGCTTCTGCGAAAAGGCAGGCCGCGATCTCGCCGCGGTGGCGCGGGCTGGCGTCAATGTCGGTAGCGGCATCAAGCTTTACGTGCTGGGCGGCTACGCGAATGCGCGGATCAAGGACAGCTATACCGGAACATCGCCGCTGATCCCGTCCTTCAAGGTGTCGGATAATGGCAACGGCTGGCGGATCGGCACGGGAACCGAGGTCAAGCTCGGCAAATCGGCCTATACCAAGATCGAATATCGCTACTCCAACTACGAAGCCGGCTATGAACGCCACCAGGTCATCGCGGGGCTGGGGCTGGGCCTCTAGAGCATTTTGAAGTCGGGTGGAATCACCTGACGGCCCGCGAAATGCGGAAACAAACAACGCACAGAGCGACCTTGTAGCGCCTGCTTCAGCGGGTCAGCGCCAGCTTCACGCCCAGGCCGACGAACAGCGCGCCGCACGCCCGGTCCATCGCCCGGACGGTGGCGGGCCGTTCCAGCAGACGGGCGATCGGCGCCGTCGCCGCGATCAGCCCGGCAAACCAGATCAGCCCCATCAGTACATGCAGCGCGGCGAGCAGGAAGATGAAACCCGCCGCCGCGTGACCGGGCGGCACGAACTGCGGCAGGAAGCTCAGATAGAAGATGCCGACCTTGGGGTTGAGCAGATTGGTGACGAAGCCCCGTCGCCACCAGAGCAGCGCCGTGCCGCCGGCGCCGCCGCGTTCCGCGTCGATCGCCAGCGCCGCACGGGGGCGGACCAGCAGCCCAAGGCCGATCCAGGCCAGATAGGCCGCCCCCGCCCAGCGCACCGCATCGAACAGCAGCGGCGCGGCGGCGAACAGTGCGCCCATGCCCAGCGCCACCGCCGCCCCCCAGGCGAGGCAGCCCGCACCGATGCCGAGCGCCGCGAAGGCCGCCGGACGGCGCCCCTCGACCGTGGCGGTGCGCAGCACCAGCAAGGTGTCGACGCCGGGGGTGACGGTCAGCAGGCCGCCGGCCAGCGCGAAGGCGACGAGCGATTGCGCGAGAGTCACGAAGCCTCGCGGGCGAGCGCCTTGAGCCGGTAGACCAGTTCCAGCGCCTCCCGGGGCGACAGGGCGTCGGCATCGATCCCCTCGACCGCCGAGCGCAGCGGATCGGGCGCGGCCTCCTGAACCTGCGCGGCGGCGGCGAACAGCGGCAGATCGTCGAGCCCGGCGGCCAGCCCGCCCGTCGCGGCGCGGCCGGCCTCGAGCTTCTTCAGCACGTCCCGCGCGCGGCCGAGCACCGGCGGCGGCAGGCCCGCCAGCTTGGCGACGGCGATGCCATAGCTGCGATCGGCCGGCCCTTCGGCCAGTTCGTGCAGCAGCACCAGTTCGCCCTTCCATTCGCGCGCCCGGACATGATGCAGCGACAGGGCGTCGAGCCGCTCGGCGAGCCGGGTCAGCTCATGATAATGGGTGGCGAACAGGCAGCGGCACCGGTTCATGTCGTGCACCGCCTCCACCACCGCCCAGGCGATGGCGAGGCCGTCATAGGTCGATGTGCCGCGCCCGACCTCGTCCAATATGACGAAGCTGCGCTCGGTCGCCTGTGCCAGGATCGCCGCGGTCTCGACCATCTCGACCATGAAGGTCGATCGCCCCCGTGCGAGATTGTCGGAGGCGCCGACCCGGCTGAACAGCCGATCGACGATGCCCAGCCGCGCGCTGGCGGCGGGCACCGGGCTCCCCGCCTGGGCGAGGATCGCGATCGCCGCATTCTGGCGCAGGAAGGTCGATTTGCCGCCCATGTTCGGGCCCGTGACGAGCCACAGCCGCTCCTGCTCACTCAGGCAGCAGTCATTGGCGACGAAGCGCCCGCCCTGCGCCGCCACGGCCGCCTCGACCACCGGATGGCGCCCGCCCTTCACGTCGAAACAGCTATGCGGCTCGAAATGCGGGCGGGTCCAGCCGCCCTCGGCCGAGCGTTCGGCCAGCCCCGCCGCGACGTCGAGCCGGGCCAGCGCGTCGGCGGTCGCGGCGATGGCGGCGGTACGCGACAGCGCGGCGCCGACCAGCTCCTCCAGATGCGCGGCCTCGGCGGCCAGCGCATGCGCGCCCGACTGGCCGACCTTCATCGCCTGTTCGTGCAGATCGGGGGCGTTGAAGCGCACCACTCCGGCCAGGGTCTGGCGGTGGGTGAAGCCCGAATCCGCCGCCATCAGCGGATCGGCATGTTTCGCCTGCACCTCGATATGATAGCCGAGCACGCCATTATGCCGGATCTTCAGCGAAGCGATGCCGGTTTCGGCGCGATAGCGCGCCTCCAGCGCCGCGATCGCCTTGCGCCCTTCGCCGCCCTGCCCGCGCAGCACATCGAGCTGCGGGTCGTAGCCCTCGGCGATATAGCCGCCCTGCGCGGCGTCGATCGGCGGTGTCGCGACCAGCGCGCGGCGGAGCAGATCGATGATGTCGGCGTGGCCGACCAGCTGGGGCAGCAGCTCCCCCAGCAGCGGCGGCATCGGCGCGGCCCGTTCCAGAAGCTGATGGAGCTGCCGGGCCTGATCGAGCCCGTCGCGCAGCTGGCCGAGATCCCTGGGGCTGCCGCGCCCCGCCACCAGCCGGCCGAGCGCGCGGCCGAGATCGGGCAGCGCGCGGAGCGCCGAGCGCAGCCGCTCGCGCAAAGCGCCGTCGTTCTCGAACAGGCCGACCAGATCGAGCCGCGCCTCGATCGCCGGCACATCGGTGAGCGGCGCCGACAGGTAGGAGCAGAGCAGCCGGGCGCCCGCGCCGGTCACGGTGCGGTCGATCGCGTCGAGCAGGCTGCCCTTGCGCACCCCCGACTGGGCGAGGGTGATTTCCAGGCTTTCGCGCGTCGCCGCATCGATCATCATATGGTCGGCGACGACCCGGCGGCGCGGCGGCTGGAGAAAGGGCAGGCTCCCCTGCCCGGCGCGGTCAAGATAGGCGATCAGCGCGCCCGCCGCGGCCAGCTCGGCGCGGCTGAACGCGCCGAAGGCGTCGAGCGTCGAAACGCCGAGCAGGCGCTTCAGCCGCTCCTCGCCGCGGATCGAATCGAAATGCTCGCGCGGCCAGCGCACCGCCTGTTCCGCCGGCTCGTCGAAATCCTCCGGGACGACGATCTCGGCCGCGCCCAGCCGGGCGAGTTCCGCATCGAGACCCGATGGCAGCAGGCCCGCTATCTCGAACCGGCCGGTCGAGATGTCGGCGGCGGCGATTCCCAGCCGCCGGTCCGCGCCCTGCCCCGCCGCCGCCACGGCGACCAGCCAGTTGGCGGCACGCGCATCGAGCAGCGCCTCCTCGGTCAGGGTGCCCGCCGTCACGACGCGGATGATCGCGCGGTTCACCAGCGCCTTCGATCCCATCCGCTTCTTCGCCTCGGCCGGGCTCTCGGTCTGCTCGGCGATCGCGACGCGGTGGCCCGCCTTGATCAGCCGGGCGAGATAGGCTTCGGCCGAATGGGCCGGCACGCCGCACATCGGAATCGGCACGCCTTCATGTTCGCCCCGCGCGGTCAGCGCGATGTCCAGGCAGGCCGAGGCGGCCTTTGCATCGTCGAAGAACAGTTCGAAGAAATCGCCCATCCGGTAAAAGAGCAGGCAATCGTCCGCCGCTGCCTTGAGCGCCAGATATTGGGCCATCATGGGCGTGGGGGCGGATGCGGATGTTCCCGTATCGATTTTTACGTTTTGCGCCATTTCCCAGCTGATAGCGGCTTGCCGACTCCCAGGCGATACCCCACAAGCGGGCCGGGCAATCTACAGAGGCACCGAGGGGGGCCGGATCATGAGCGACGACAAGAACGGCAACAGCAAGATTCAGTTTTCGGACCGGGAGGCGCTGTTCTTCCACTCGACCGGCCGACCCGGCAAGATCGAGATCGTCGCCACCAAGCCGATGGCGACCCAGCGCGACCTGAGCCTCGCTTACTCCCCTGGCGTCGCCGTGCCGGTCAAGGCGATCGCCGCCGATCCCGCCACCGCCTATGACTATACCGCCAAGGGCAATCTCGTCGCCGTCATCTCGAACGGCACTGCGATCCTCGGCCTCGGCAATCTCGGCGCGCTCGCGTCGAAGCCGGTGATGGAAGGCAAGGCCGTCCTGTTCAAGCGCTTCGCCGATGTCGATTCGATCGACATCGAACTCGACACCGAGGACCCCGAGGCCTTCATAAATGCGGTCGCGCTGATGGAGCCGAGCTTCGGGGGCATCAACCTCGAGGACATCAAGGCGCCCGAGTGCTTCATCATCGAGCAGGCGCTGAAAGAGCGCATGAACATCCCGGTGATGCATGACGACCAGCACGGCACCGCGATGATCGCGGCGGCGGGCCTGATCAACGCCGCCTTCCTCACCGGCCGGGATCTCAAGGACATGAACGTCGTCGTCAACGGCGCCGGCGCGGCGGCGATCGCCTGCACCGAACTGATCAAGGCGGTCGGCGTATCGGCCGACAAGGTGCTGCTGTGCGATTCGAAGGGCGTCGTCTATCAAGGCCGCACCGAAGGCATGAACCAGTGGAAGTCGGGCCACGCCACCGCGACCGACAAGCGTACGCTGGCCGAGGCCGTCGACGGTGCCGACGTGTTCCTGGGCCTGTCGGTCAAGGGCGCGCTGACCCCCGAGATGGTCAAGACGATGGCGGCGAACCCGATCATCTTCGCGATGGCCAACCCCGATCCCGAGATCCTGCCGCCCGACGCCAAGGCGGTGCGCGATGACGTGATCGTCGCGACCGGTCGGTCGGATTTCCCGAACCAGGTCAACAATGTGCTGGGCTTCCCCTTCATCTTCCGCGGCGCGCTCGACGTGCGCGCGACCGGCATCAACCAGGAGATGAAGATCGCCGCCGCCCGCGCGCTCGCCGAGCTGGCCCGCGAGCAGGTGCCGGAGGAAGTCGCCGCCGCCTATGGCGGCACCGCGCCGCGCTTCGGCCGTGACTACATCATCCCGGCGCCCTTCGATCCGCGCCTGATGGAGATCATCCCCGCCGCCGTCGCCCAGGCGGCGATGGACACCGGGGTCGCCCGCAAGCCGATCCTCGACATGGCGGCCTATAAGGACAGCCTGAAGGCCCGGCTCAACCCGACCACCTCGGTCCTGACCCTCGCCTCCGAGACCGCACGCGCGCATCCCAAGCGCGTCGTCTTCGCCGAGGCGGAGGAGGAAGTGGTGTTGCGCGCCGCGATTCAGTTCAAGAATCTCGGCTATGGCACGCCCGTGCTGGTCGGCCGCGAGGATGTGATCGACAGGCTGCGCGAGCTGGGCGTCGACGATCCCGAGACCTATGAGCTGCACAACAGCCGCACCTCGGACCTGATCGAGAAGATGGTCGACTATCTGTACGATCGGCTCAAGCGGCGCGGCACCCTGCGCCGCGAGGTGCAGGCGATGGTCAACCAGGACCGCAACATCTTCGGCGCGCTGCTGCTCGCGCTGGGCGAAGCCGATGCGATGGTGACGGGCGTCACCCGCACCTACAGCGCCACGTTCCGGCAGATCCGCCGGGTGCTCGATCCGATCGAGGGCAAGAAGCCGCTCGGCATCCACCTGTTCGTCGGGCAGAGCCACACCACCTTCATCGCCGACACCACCGTCACCGAGCGGCCGTCGGTCGAGGAACTGGCCGATATCGCCGAGGCGACGGCGGCGGTGGCGCGGCGCATGGGCCATGAGCCGAAGGTGGCGTTCCTGAGCTACTCGACCTTCGGCAATCCGCCGGGCAATTATCTCGATCTGGTGCGCGGCGCGGTGGCGCTGCTCGACGAGCGCGGCGTCAGCTTCGAATATGAGGGCGAGATGGCGCCCGATGCGGCACTCAACCCCGCCATCCAGAAGCTCTATCCGTTCAGCCGCCTGTCGGGTCCCGCCAATGTGCTGGTGATGCCCGGCCTGCAATCGGCCAATATCTCGGCCAAGCTGCTGCGCGAACTGGGCAAGGGATCGATGGTCGGCCCGATGCTGGTCGGCATGGAAAAGCCGGTACAGATCGCGACCATGTCGTCGAACGCGGCCGAGATCATGACCCTCGCCCTGCTCGCCGCGTCCGGCATCGCGCACTGAACTGACACCCTGTCCCTTCCCCTGCTTCCCCTCCCTTCAAGGGCGGGGTGTAGGGATGGGTGACGGCGTGAAGGGGCTCGACGCCCCCTTACGGAGTTCCGCCGGACGATCGGGGAAAGCACGCTTTGCTCGCCCCCACCCCTTTCCCTCCCGTACGCGGGAGGGGCTTATTTCGCGTCGCCCGGCGGCCCCTTCGCCATCGACAGCTTCATCGCCGCGACCAGCTGCTCGACCGACTGGGGCCGGGCCGGCAGGCGGAAATAGGCGGCCGGGAAGGCGGCCTTGCCCGCCAGATTCAGCCGGAAACGGCCGCCGACGTCGATCGGCGTGCCCAGCGCGAAGATCGTCCTCGTCTCGGCGATCAGTTCGGCCGCGCCTGCCCCGATCAGCGGCGCGGCCGGCACGATCGCCGCATTCATGAAGGCTTCCAGCGCGATGCCGACCGGCTTCAGCTCGGGATCGGCGCTGATCAGATAATCGGTCGCCTTCGCCGGATTGCTGCTGTCGAGCCCGCTGACATGATAGACCCGCCCGTCGCGCCCGCCCGCGCTGCCCGCCTCGCCGGGGTCTATCTTCAGCTCGGCCTTCGGCGCCTGATCGACGGCCATGTCGAACAGGCCCTTGAAGATCGGCGGCAGCACCTGGTCCATCGCGGTCGCGACATCCTTCAGCCGCGCGACGGTAGGTTTCCCGCCCTCGACATCGACGATGTAGAATTCGCCGCCGAGCAGCAGCCCATAATCCTCATTGCCGACCTCGGCGATCCGCGCGTCGCCATTGTCATAGACGTCGATCTGCAGCTGCTTGGCCTTGGCGACATCGATATAGATGGCACGCAGGCCCGCTTCGACAGGGCTTGTGGCAAGCATCAGTGCGATACCGATGTACGCCCACAGCAGCATCCGGCGCATCGCACCCTCCTTCACCTCATCCCGGCGAAAGCCGGGATCTCACTGTCTTTCCGACCTTAAAGGCAGCGAAACAGAAGAGAAGGGAGATTTCAGCTTCCGCTGGCATGATGAGGTGGGCAAGAAGCCGGGATGACGATCGCCCGCCTGATGCTGACCGATTTCCGCAGCTACGCGTCTGCGACGATCGGCGCCGGCCCCGGCTTCGTCGTGCTGACCGGCGAGAATGGCGCGGGCAAGACCAATATATTGGAGGCCGTGTCGATGCTCGGCCCCGGCCGCGGCCTGCGCGGCGCGGCGCTCGCCGAGATGGCGCGGGCGAACGGGCCCGGCGGCTTCGCCGTCGCCGCCGAACTCGCGGCCGATACGACCGGCGGCGTTCGACTGGGTACCGGTACCGGACCACA
This sequence comes from Rhizorhabdus sp., assembly GCA_004297635.1. Classification (GTDB taxonomy): domain Bacteria; phylum Pseudomonadota; class Alphaproteobacteria; order Sphingomonadales; family Sphingomonadaceae; genus Rhizorhabdus. The sequence goes on from SCUQ01000519.1 coordinate 10,497, forward strand.
GACGCCTGACCGCCGCCAGGTGCGGATCAACGGCGCCGCGGCGTCCGCCGCTTCGCTGGGCGAATGGCTGTCGCTGCTGTGGCTGACCCCGGCGATGGACCGGCTGTTCACCGAAGGCGCCGAGGCGCGGCGGCGCTTCCTCGACCGGCTCGTCCTCGCGATCGAGCCCGGCCATGCCCATCATGTCGGCCGCTATGATGCCGCGATGCGGGCGCGCAACAAGCTGCTGGCCGCCGACGGCCCGCCCGACATCGCCTGGCTCGATGCGCTGGAGGCGCAGCTGGCGCAGCATGGCACCGCGATCGCCGAGGCCCGCGCCCGCACCGTCGTTGCGCTGGCCGGGCGCATCGCCGCCGAACCCGACGCGCCCTTTGCCCGCGCGTCGCTGGCGATCGAGGGCTGGCTGCCGGGCGGCCGCCCGCTGATCGAGGAATTGCACCTGGGCCGCCCGCGCGACATCGCCGCCGGGCGCACCCTGTCCGGCCCGCACCGCCAGGATCTGGCCGTCACCCATGCCGCCAAGGCGCAGCCCGCCGCCCGCGCCTCGACCGGCGAACAGAAGGCGCTGCTGCTCGGCATCGTCCTCGCCCATGCCGATCTCGTCGCCGAACGGCGCGGACAACGGCCGCTGCTGCTGATGGACGAGGTGGCCGCTCATCTCGATCCGGTCCGCCGCGCCGCCCTGTTCGAACGGCTGGGCAGGAGCGGCGGCCAGATCTGGCTGACCGGCACCGAGCGCACCCTGTTCGACGGGATCGGCGAGGCGACATGGCTATCGGTCAGGGCGGGGACGATCGAGCCGGGTGAATAAACGGGACAATCGGGGCGCGCGCTGCTAGGGGGATGGACATCACCGGGCATCCGGTGGCTGAGAGACCATCGAGCTCCCGTCCAACCTTCCATCGGGAGCAACCTCCATGTCGCGCGCCATCAATCTCAACGCTTCGGTCGAGCAGGTCACCGATATCTGCGCCAAGCATTCGGCCGGGATCAGCACGATCGAGGCGCTGCTGTCGGGTGGCACCCGCGTCGTCCTGCTCAACAGCCATGACGCCGCCGTGATCAACCGCGTCTGCGCCAAGCAGGTGATGAGCGGCACCGTCAAGCGCACCCCGCTGCGCATGCGCAGCCAGGAATAGGTTCGACGATCGGGTCGGCCCCCGACCCTCAGAGCGTATTGATCGGCCAGTTCGAATGGCGTGCCCGGTCTCCCAGCGCGATCAGTTCGTCATTGGGCTGATTGACCCTCACCACGTTCAGCCCGTCATGGGTCGCGACGCTTTCCTCCCAGTCGGGCGGAGGCGGCGCTGTCTTGCTGGCGCGGTAGGCCTCATCGCGGACGCGTTTCATGCGACGCCACAGCAGCGGCATCGCGACGAACGGGAACAGCAGCGCGGCGCCGATGATCGGCGCGTGGGCAAATCCGTTCATGTTCTTTCTCCTTCGTCATCGAGCCTATCATGGGCACGGGGGTTGGTCAGCACCTGCTGATAGAGCCGCGCATAGGCCCGAGCCTGCCGGTCGATCGCATAGCCGGCGGCGGCCCGCCGGTTCGCGGCGCCGGCGCGGGCCCTTTTCACCTGATCGGCCATGTCGAGGATCGCCCGCTCGATCGCCGCGGGCCGGCGGGCGGGAATGAGGGTCACGCCCTCGCTGTCGGCGAGCGCGGGAATTCCACCGACGGCGGTAGCGATGCAGGGCAGCCCGGCCGCCATCGCTTCGAGCAGCGCCACCGGCATCCCTTCATGCGCGGAGCAGAGCAGGAAGATGTCGAACCCGACGAGCAACGCGGGGACATCGTCGACCGCGCCTGCCAGCACGACACTATCGGGCATGGTCGCGGCCCGTGCGCGCAGCTCGGGCTCCAGCGGTCCGTCACCGGCGATGACCAGCCGCACCGCGATGCCCCGCCGCCGCAGCCGGTCGACCGCCTCGATCGCATCGCGCTGGCGCTTCACCGGATGGAGCCGGCCGATCATGCCGATCGTCAGAACCTCCCTGTCCATGATCGGCACCGCAGGAAAGCGGGCGAGATCGACACCGGTCGCGATGGTCAGCGGCCGACGCCCCGCAAGCCGGCCGAAGCGTCGGGCGAGATCGTCGGACACCGCCACCAGCGCATCCATCCGCCGCAGCGCGCGGCGGATCGGCCAGGCCCATCGCCATCCCGTGCCCAGTGCGACATGAAGGGTCGCCACCGTCGGCAGCGCGACATTCCCAGCCTGGATCGCGCTGACATGGCCATGGACATGAAGGAGATCGATCCGCCGCGCCCGCAACAGCGCCGGCAGCTGTCCGGCAGCATCGATATGCGCCCGCGCGATACCCGAGGCGTCGAGCAGATGGCGGCCCGGCAGGGGCGTCTGATGGGTGACGATGACCGGCTCCACCCCCGACGCCGGGCCAGCCCGCGCCAGATCGATCACGGTGCGCTCGCGGCCGCCCACTTCCAAGGTCGGAAGCAGATGGGCCACCCGGATCATGGCGTGCTGATCATCGCCTGCGCGGCGTCACTATAGGTGCGGAAGCTGCGCGCATCCTTCTCGATCCGCGCCCCACGCTCGCAATGGCAGTTCGGGCAATTGAGCCGGAAGGCATCGCGCGCCGCCTCGTGATGCGCCTCGGTGTAGAGCATCTCCGCCAGGCGCTTTTCGTGAAGATTGCCCAGATCGAAGGTGACGTAGCAGAGCTTCACCGAGCCGTCGGCGCCGATCCACAGCAGCTTGCCAGCGTCGCAGGCGATCCGCATCTCGCTCTGCCGCAGCGCCCAGTCGCCGATCGAGGCGAGGCTGGCGGCGGATTCGGTCAATAGTCCGGGCTGGCTCGCCTTGACGTTGACGAGATGGGTGACGAGCCGGTCGATCCGCGCCTCGTCCTCGCCTGGGACGAATTGCAGGTCCAGCTCGGGCCCGTCCTGGAAATAGGGCAGCGAATAATGGACGATGTCGATCTGGATGCGCGCATCATAGCGCTCGGCGATCCTCCGCAATGCCTCGAACGCCTCCACGCTGGCGCTGCGCCGGCTGAGCAGGAAGTTGAACTGGAGCGCGAGCTTGTCGGCGCCGTAACGCGCCCGCGTCGATTCCAGGCTTTCGACCAGCCGCGCATAGCGGCCCGGCCGCTGCACATAAGCGTCATAGTCCGCGTGCCGCCCATAATAGCCGATGGTGAACTTGCGGATGCCGGCGTCGTGCAATGCCGCGACCTTCCGGTCGAGGATCAGGCCGTTGGTGGTGACATAGGCGTCGATGCCCAGCCGCCGTGCGGTTTCGGCCATGCGCGGCAGATCGGGATGGAGCAGCGGTTCCCCGCCATAGAGACGCACCGAGGGGATCCTGGCCGCCGCGGCATCCTCCAGCACGCCCTCGACGATCTCGAACGGCAGCTGGCGGCCCGGCATGAAATCACGCCCATAGCGGCAGCCGGTGCAGCGCAGGTTGCAATAGGCGGTGACGGCGATGGTGATCTTCTCCGTCCGCGCACGGATCAGCTGCGGCCAGATCTGTGCCAGGCGCCCGTTGATCCGCTGCCCGCCCTGATAGGCCGCCTTCATATAGGGTTCGGCTGCCGGCAATCCGCCGGCGATCCGCCGCCCCAGTTGAACGATACTCATCCGCCACACTTCCGCTCGCCGCGCGGAAACCCCCATTTCCGTAACGCTCTGCCCATCCCGAGCGTAGCAGCGCGCACAGATGCTGCCAACCGGCCAGGCGACCGGGGTTTGATCCGATCCGGTCCAATCCCGGCATCGCGGGGAGCCGATCTGCAAGGCTCCTTTTTTTTGGATTTTGTGATCGCCGCCGCTATATGCTCGGCATGACGAACGAAACCGAAAATACCCCCAACGCAAATGCCTATGGCGCCGATTCGATCAAGGTCCTGAAAGGCCTCGACGCGGTGCGCAAACGGCCCGGCATGTATATCGGCGATACCGACGACGGATCGGGCCTCCACCATATGGTGTTCGAGGTGTCGGACAATGCGATCGACGAGGCGCTGGCGGGGCATTGCGACAAGATCGTCATCACCCTGAACCCCGACGGATCGGTTTCGGTCGAGGATAATGGCCGCGGCATTC
>SCUQ01000051.1 GCA_004297635.1 Rhizorhabdus sp.
GGCCTTGGCGGCGTCGACCGCCTTGTTGATGCTGTCCGGATCATGGCCGTCGCACGAAATGGTGTGCCAGCCGGTCGCCGCATAGCGGGCGAGAACATCTTCGGACGAGCTCAGCGACACCGCGCCGTCGATCGTGATCCGGTTGTCGTCCCACAGCACGATCAGGCGGCCGAGCTTCAGATGCCCGGCAAGGCCGATCGCCTCATGGTTCACGCCTTCCATCAGGCAGCCGTCGCCCGCGATCACCCAGGTGTGATGATCGACCAGATCGTCCCCGAAGCTGGCGTTCAGGTGCCGCTCGGCGATCGCCATGCCGACGGCGGTGGCGAGGCCCGAGCCGAGCGGGCCGGTGGTCGCCTCGACCCCCGCCAGCTCGAAATTCTCCGGATGGCCGGCGCAGGGGCTGTGCAGCTGGCGGAAATTCGCGATGTCCTCGATCGTCGGCCGGGCATAGCCGGTCAGGTGGAGCAGCGCGTAGATCAGCATCGAGCCATGGCCCGCCGACAGGACGAAGCGATCGCGGTCCGCCCATTTCGGCTGGGCGGGATCGAACTTCAGATGCTTCGTGAACAGTTCGGTCGCGACATCGGCCATACCCATCGGCATGCCGGGATGGCCCGAATTGGCGGCCTGCACGGCATCCATGGAAAGCGCGCGAATGGCATTGGCGAGCTGCCTCGATGCAATCGTCATAGATAACCTTCTGCAGACCGTGCGGGATCGACCGAACGAGGGATTCCTGTTCGCGCGGACCCTTTGTCGTGCCGAAGCGGTATCGTCAACCGTTGCCGCCCCCTTCGGGGCGCTTGCGGGCCAGCGCGAGGCTGCTATTCCATCGAGTCGATGACAGACCGCCGCCTGATTTTGGCCCTGGGCCGCCTTGAACGCGCGATCGCGCGGGTCGAAGCGGGCATGGAAGCCGCACCGTCCTTCGGCCATGACGAGAATGAGGCGCTGTTCCGTCTCGCCGAACGCCACCGCACATTGCGGGAGGCGACCGAATCGGCGATCGAGCGGATCGACCGGTTGCTGGGGACACACTGATGGCCGATGTCGATGTCGAGGTCGCGGGCCGCCGCTACAAGCTGAGCTGCCGCGACGGCGAGGAGGATCATCTCCGCGCACTCGTGCGGATGGTCGATACCAAGGCCGACCAGCTGACCGGCGCGCTTGGCGACATGACCGAGGCGCGCACCCTGCTGCTCTCGGCGCTGCTGCTTGCCGACGAGCTCAACGACCTGCGCGGTGCCGCCGCCGTCACCCGCAACGAAACCCCCGCCTCGACCGAGATCGATCCAGCCTATGCAGTGGCGATCGAGCGGATCGCAGAACGGGTCGAGCGGCTTGCCGATCAGGTCCAGCGCACCGCAGGCTAGCCCGGCGGCCTGAGGGCCGGACAGCCCGAAACAGACGTCGCCCTGCCAAGCCTGTTTCCGCAAGACGACGCCGGGAGGCAGCATCCCTTGAGCCCATCCGCCACTCGCCCTATATATACCCCCGGCGGGTACTGCCCGGCACGAGCTGAGCGAACATCCCTGAGGCGATTCACATTCCTAGGGGGCTGTCCCTGTTCGGATCCTGGTCCGATGCATATGGTCCCCACCTGATGCTTTTGGCGTCAGAGGATATTCCAGAAACGACCATGGCGGTCCCGCCACCCTTTCCGCCCCGGGCGCTACGGCATGGCTAGCGCCGACAAGGCCGCGCAGCGCGCTGAATTGCGCGCCGCCCGCGCGCGATTCGTGCACGGTCTCACGGCGGTTGAACGTGCGCGGCTGGAGACGCAGGCCGCCGCGAAGCTCATGCCGCTCAT
>SCUQ01000520.1 GCA_004297635.1 Rhizorhabdus sp.
ATGAACGACATGATCGACAAGGCAGGACTCAAGGTCGCGGACGCGCTGGTGCGCTTCATCGAGGAACAGGCGCTGCCCGGCACCGGTATCGCCGCCGATGCCTTCTGGCGGGGGACGGCCGACATCTATGCCCGCTTCGCGCCCGAAAATGTGGAGCTGCTCCGCATTCGCGACGATCTCCAGGCGAAGATCGACGCCTGGCATGTCGCGCAGGCCGGCAAGCCGATCGATATGGCCGCCTACAAGGCGTTTCTGGGCGATATCGGCTATCTGGTTGCGGAGCCCGCGCCCTTCGCCATCGCTACCGCCGATGTAGACGCCGAGCTGGCGACCACCGCCGGCCCGCAGCTCGTCGTGCCGATCCTCAACGCGCGTTTCCTGCTCAATGCCGCCAATGCGCGCTGGGGCAGCCTCTATGACGCGCTCTACGGCACCGATGCGATTCCGGGCGCCGCTTCGGGCAAGGGCTATGACGCGGCGCGGGGCGCCCAGGTGATCGCCTGGGCGAAGGACTTTCTCGATCGGGCGGTGCCGCTGGCCTCAGGCCGCTGGGCCGAATGGGCGGGTGGCGATCCGGTGCTGGCCGATCCGGCCCAGCTGGTCGGCCGCGCCGGCGCCAATCTGCTGTTCAGGCATAACGGACTGCATATCGAGGTGGTGATCGATCCGGCTCATCCGATCGGCCGGGACGACCCCGCGAAGATCGCCGACGTCATCCTCGAATCGGCCCTGACCACGATCTGCGATCTCGAGGATTCGATCGCCGCGGTCGATGCCGCGGACAAGGTCGCCGCCTATGCCAACTGGCTCGGCCTGATGAAGGGCGATCTGGAAGACAGTTTCGAGAAGGGCGGGGCGATGATGACCCGCCGTCTCAACCCCGACCGTGCCTATAGCGCGCCGGACGGCACCGCCTTCACCCTGCCGGGCCGCAGCCTGTGCTTCGTCCGCAATGTCGGGCATCTGATGACGACCCCGGCGGTGCTGCTGCCCGACGGCGCCGAAGCGCCCGAAGGCATTCTCGACGGCATCGTCACCAGCTTGATCGCGCTCCACGACGTGAAGGGGCTGGGCAAGTATCGCAACAGCGCGACCGGCTCGATCTACATCGTCAAGCCGAAGATGCACGGCCCGGCCGAGGCGGCCTTCACCAACAGCCTGTTCGATGCGATCGAGGATCTGCTCGGCCTCGCCCGCCACACGCTGAAGGTCGGCGTGATGGATGAGGAGCGCCGCACCTCGGCCAATCTCGCCGCCTGCATCGCGGCGGTGAAGGACCGGATCATGTTCATCAACACCGGCTTCCTCGATCGCACCGGCGACGAGATGCACACCTCGATGCGGGCCGGCCCGATGATCCGCAAGGGCGATATGAAGACCAGCGACTGGATCGCCGCCTATGAGGATCGCAACGTCCAGATCGGCCTCGCCTGCGGCCTGTCGGGCAGGGCGCAGATCGGCAAGGGCATGTGGGCCGCGCCCGACAAGATGGGCGATATGCTCGCCCAGAAGATCGGTCATCCGAAGACCGGTGCGAACACCGCCTGGGTGCCCTCGCCGACAGCGGCGACCCTGCACGCCACCCATTATCACCAGGTCGATGTCTTCGCCCGCCAGGCCGAGCGCCGGGCAGAGCCGGTCGCCAGCCTCGATCGGCTGCTCAGCATCCCGGTCGCCGCTGGCCGGAACTGGACACCGGAGGATATCCGCGCCGAGCTGGACAACAACGCCCAGGGCATTCTCGGCTATGTGGTGCGCTGGATCGATCAGGGGGTCGGTTGTTCGAAGGTGCCCGACATCACCGATGTCGGCCTGATGGAGGACCGCGCGACCCTGCGCATCTCCTCGCAGCATATGGCCAACTGGATGCTCCACGGCGTCGCCTCGGCCGACGAGGTCGATGCGGCGCTGAAGCGGATGGCCGCGAAGGTCGATGCGCAGAACGCCGGCGATCCGCTCTACCGGCCCATGGCCGGCAACGAGGAGAAGAGCCTCGCCTTCCAGGCTGCCCGCGCACTGGTGTTCGAAGGCGTCGAACAGCCGAGCGGCTATACCGAACCGCTGCTGCATGCGTTCCGGCTGAAGGTGAAGGCGGCGGCGTAACCTATCCAGATCGTCATTCCGGATCAGGTCCGGGGTGACGTCACTGGGCCAAGATACCGCCGGCTAGCAGCAGCAGGATGCGCACGTCGATCATCTTGCCCGCCGCGCGCTGCCCGGCGACGAACGCCGCGATGTCGTCCAGCTTCACCCGATGGACGATGATATCCTCGCCCTCCACCCCGCCGCCCGCATGGATCTGTTCCAGCCCGCGGGCGCGGACCAGGGTGAACGTCTCGGAGACCATGCCGGGGGAGGAGGCGAACTCGCCGATCACCTCGATCGTCGCGGCGCGATAGCCGGTCTCCTCCTCCAGCTCGCGCGCGGCGGCGGTCTCGTCGGCCTCGTCGTCGGTATCGTCACCGATCAGCCCGGCGGGCAGTTCGATACAGTTGCGCTTCAGCGGCACGCGATATTGCTCGACCAGGATGACATGGTCTCCATCCTCGTCCGCGTCCACCGCCAGGATCACCGCCGCGCGGATGCCGCGCGCCCGGCTGACATATTCCCACTTGCCCTCGCGCTTGGCGGCGATGAACCGCCCCTGCCACATCGTCTCGATGGGATCGCCGCCGCCGTCGCTCACAGGCAGATCATCCGGTTCGGTATCTCGTCCGGATCGGTACCGCTGTGCGGGAAATGGTCGGCCAGCACATCGCCGATCGCAGCCACCGCCGCCGCCATGCCCCCGCCGGGGTGGCCCGCCTTCAGTTCGTCGATCAGCAATGCCATCGCCGCGCCCCACGCCTCGGGCTTCACCTTCGCGACGATCGCCTCGTCGGCGACGATCTCGGCGCGATGCTCGGCGAGCGAGAGGTAGATCAACACGCCGGTGCGGCTGCGGGTGCGCCGCTCGGTCGATGCCTTGAACAGGGCGATGGCGCGGGCGCGCACTCGCCGGGTCTTGGTCCGGCCGGGCGTGAACGCCATGCGCAGCGGCCACCAGCCGACGATGTAGCGGGTGGCGAGGAATTTGATCATCGTCGCGAAGACCAGCACCGTCATCCACTCACGCATCGTCCAGACATGCCAGCCGCCGGTCAGCGCATCGAGCAGGCCGATATAGAATTCGGGGAAGGCCGCGTAGACGGCCAGTGCCAGCAGCGCGACCAGCGCCGCCCAGATCAGCGGCACGTCATTATAATTGTCGGACCGCTCCGCGACGATCGTCGCGATTTCCGCATCCGACCGCGCCTCCGCCGCCGTCACGGCTTGGGTGACGAGATCGATATCGGCTTCGCTTATCCGCATCAC
>SCUQ01000052.1 GCA_004297635.1 Rhizorhabdus sp.
GCCTGCCCCTCTCGCGCGCCGCAGTCGGACGGGCCGGCTGCCGCTGCGCACGCTGACCTCCGCACTCGCCATGGCGACCATCCTCGCGATGCCGGCGCGGCAGGCCGTTGCGGCGGACGGCGCCTTCGCCGGGATGCACGACAATCCCGCGGGGGTCAGTTTCCAGCAGGGCACCGGCAGCGACACCATCACGGTGAGCGTGCCGTCGGCGGTGATCAACTGGACGCCCGGCGACAGCGCGTCCGGCGCCGGCGCGATCGACTTCATGCCGGCGGGTACGACGGCGACCTTCCGGAACGATCCATCGCTGCAGGGCGGCTATACCGTCCTCAACCGCATCGTGCCGACCGGCGATGCGGCGGGCCGCGGCATCGCGCTCAACGGCCATGTCATCGCCCAGCTTCGCGATGCCGAGGGCGTGGTGACGGGCAATGGCGGCCGCATCTGGTTCTACAGCCCGAACGGCATTCTCGTCGGTGCCAGCGGCGTGTTCGACATCGGCGGCCTGGTGCTGTCGACCTGGGACTTCACCGACGGCGAGGGCAATCTCACCGCCACCGCCGATCCCAATGATCGCTATGCGCAGATCAATCTCTTTTCCGGGGAGCGGGACCCCGCTGCGCCGCTGCCGTCGATCGAGATCCAGCCGGGGGCGGTGATCAATGCGCTCGGCACGCGCTATGCGCCGGGCGGCCCGGCGTCGGGCTCCTATGTCGCGCTGGTATCGGCGCGCGTGCGGCAGAGCGGCCAGGTGAACGTCGACGGTTCGGCCGCCTATGTCGCCGCAGAGGATGTCCAGCTGACCGTCAACGACGGCCTCTTCGACATCATCGTCAACAGCGGATCGGACAGCGCCGTCGAACATGACGGCGCGACCCGCTGGCCGACCGCGAGCACCGCGCCGATCGACCGGGCCATCTATCTGGTCTCGGTCGCGAAGAACGATGCGCTCACCATGGCGCTCAATCCCGCGGCGCTCGGCTTCGACACGGCGGTGTCGGCAAGCCGTGCGGCCGACGGCACGATCGTCCTTGCGGGCGGCCACAATGTCCGCGGCGGCGAGATCGCGGAGGGATCGGACCAGGCGTCGTCGACCGACATCCACATCGATGGCGGCCTGTTCCGCGGCAATGTGGTCGCCCGGTCGAACGAGAATATGTGGGCGGCGTCGCTGACCGGCACCGCGCAATTCTCGGGCGATGTGACCTTGGCCGGCCGGACCAGCGCGCATCTCGGCGCGCGCCAGTCCGGCGTGACGATGGCGATCGGCGGCAATGCGACGGTCGATGCCAGCCGCGCCGCCGAGGACAATGAGGCGCGGGTCACGGGCGGCGAGGCGCTGGTCTATGCCGACAATGGCGGCAGGCTGACGATCGCGCGGGATCTGACCATCGCCGCCAATGCCGATGGCTATCATGCGGCGGGCGAAGGCAGCGGCATCGTCGAGGCCGTCGGCGGATCGGCGACGCTGAACGCGGATGCCGGGCAGATCGCCGTCACCGGCAGGACGCAGATCCTCGCCCTTGCGGACAATCGCGGCCTGCTGGGCGCCGACAATCAGGGCTCCGGCACCGTCGGCGGACAGGCCAGCCTCACCGCCTCGAACAATGCCGCGATCACGCTGGGCCAGGGCCTGGCCATGGATGCGACGGCCTCCGCCTCGCGCGCGCTGGGCGACGGGGCAACCGCCGATGGCGGCTATGCCAACATCAATGTCACGGGCGGATCGAGCCTGACGGTCGATCCGCTGACGGCGCAGACCCCTGCCGTCGCGCTGGCCGCCTCCGCCTTCGCCGGCGACAATCAGGAAGGCGGCCAGGCCGCCTCGGCCACCGGCGGCAATGTCGATGTCACCGCCGGATCGGGCGGCACGATCACGATCGGCGGCACCCTGCTCGCCCAGTCGCTGGCGATCGGCGGCGGCACCGTCGGCGGCGTCGGCGGCGACGGCTTTGCCGGTGTCGTCTCGGTCCTGTCCGAAGGCAGCCTGAACGCCGGGCTGATCGAGCTGCATTCGCAGGGCACGGGCGGCAATGGATCGAGCGGCGGCGCGGGCTATGGCGAAGGCACCCGGCTCACCGC
>SCUQ01000634.1 GCA_004297635.1 Rhizorhabdus sp.
CACCAGGAATTTCCGCAGGGCTTCCGCCGGCTGGAGATGCGCTACATCATCTATCCCTGGCCCGGCGAACCCTATCGCGAGCTCAACTATCTCTACCGGCCGGAAACCACGCTCGCCGACTATCGCGCCTATATGGACCGGAAGCTGACCCCGACCTCGACATCGGACAGTGGCGCGCAGGCCGATCTCGTCACCGCCGTCGCCGCGGAGATGGCGGGACAGCTCGTCGACGGCGGCAGCTTCGGGACGCCCTTCTTCTTCCACGCGGCGGAGGATGCGCCGGGCAGGCTGGTCTACAGCGCCGGCGACATCGTCGCGATGGGGCCGCTGCTGGACAGGGCGGCCTGAGGCCTCTTGGTGACGGCAGCGGGGACTAGTTCACCGCCTGCTTGATGTTCACTTCGCCCTCATCCTCGCCGTCCCAATAATGGACGCGCTCGGCCCGGACGTGGATCATGATCAGGCCGGGCGTGTCCGTCCCTTCCGGAAACCAGCGGTCGAGATCGGCGGTCCAGTGCGCTTTGAAGTGGTTCCTGTCGCGGACGAGCGTCGCGCGGCCCTCGACCGCGATGAAGAAAGGCCGCTGGCGGATCAGCCCCGACTTGCCCTGAAAGCTCAGGCCGACCTTCGGATCCGCCTGGATGTCGGCGATCATCAAGGCGTCGTCATAGGCGAAATAATAGCTGTCGCCGTCATAATCGACCTCGCGGTTGTTGCTCATCGGCCGCGCGCCGATCGCGCCGCCCGCCGTGTGGGTCGACAACATGGTGAAATCGATGTCGCGCATCTTTTCGGCCAGATCGGCCAGGCTGCGGTCGCTCATGGGGTTCTCCTGTCGTTGGACCGGGAGAACGTCAGGCAGCCACGATCGGTCCGGTCGTTACGGGTCGGGTAGCGACCAGTCGATCGGCGGCAGCCCCTGCGCCTTCAGAAAGGCGTTGGCCTTCGAGAAATGGCGGCAGCCGAACCAGCCATTATGCGCCGAGAGCGGCGAGGGGTGGGGGGCCTTGAGCACGAGGTGGCGGCCGCCCCGGTCGGTCGAATCGACGAAGGCCGCCTTCTTCTGGGCGTAACTGCCCCACAGCATGAACACGACCGGTTCCGCCCTGGCGT
>SCUQ01000053.1 GCA_004297635.1 Rhizorhabdus sp.
CCGCGCCGCAATCCGCTCGGTCAGCCGCGCGATGTGATAGCGTGGCCAGGGCCATGGGCCGACCTCGGCAATGCTTTCGGCATCGACGAACACGACATGGACCCTGGTGGCCGAAAGATCGCGCGGCGCGGCGCGCTGCCACAGGTCGAACAGCGGCCGGCGCATGGACTCGCCTGCCGCCGCGCTGAGCAGGGCCGCAAGCAGCAGCATGCCGATGCCCGCCATCCAGATGCGGCGGGTCATGATGCCCTAGTTCCTCCCCGGCACGCGAGGGCGGACCATGCCTGACATGGTGGACCGGGGACGCTTGGTGCGTTCCGCTCGACAAGCCCTCCTTCCCCGCATCGGAGGAACTGCCGGCATCTAAAGCCTGACCTCTAGGCCGTCATAGGCGCACAGGACCTCGAGCGAATCGTCGCGGCGGGTCAGTTCCTCATAGCGGATGCTCTCCTGGTGCATCCGCTGGATGTCGTCATCGCTGTAGATCGGCTCATGGTGAAACAGCGCCAGCCGTTTCGCCCTCGCCTCATGGCAGATGTCGATCGCGACGATGTTGGAGCTGTGCCCCCAGTCCTCCTTCATCGAAACCGCATCGGCAAGCGAGTACATGGTGTCGCAGATGACGAGATCGGCCTCTCGGAAGAAATTGGCGACATCGGCCTCGCCTTCCATGCTCTCGATCTTGTGCTCGCTGTCGGTGGAGAATACCGCGACCTTTCCGGCGCTGTCGGTGAAGCGGTAGCCATAGCTCTTGTGGCTGTGCTGCTGCTCCATAACCTCCACGTCGAGGCCGCCGATCCGATAGGTCTCGCCCGCCGCCAGGACCCGGAACTCGATCTTTGCGCGGAGCCAGTCGAACGCCACCGGAAAGCTGATTTCATCCTGCTGGCGGCGGAACGCCTGCTCGACATCGGCATGGCCGGAATGGATGACGATGGTCGATCCGGGATCGAAGGCGGGCCCGAAAAATGGAAAGCCGCCGATATGATCCCAGTGCAGATGCGACATGAAGACGTTGAAGACGCGCGCATGGCCGGCCGCCATCCGGGCGAAGGCGCTGATCCCGAATTCCCGGGAACCGGTACCGAAGTCGCAGACGATGAAGGAGCCGTCGCCGGCAGTCGCCTCGATCTCGATACAGGTGGTTGCACCGCCATAGGTGCCGCCCGTCGCGAAATCGAGTTCGTCCTCCACAAAGGCGGCGGCATCGGCCTCGTCGGCGAAATGGCGGCCCTTGGCGGCAACCAGCGCGCGCGCGATCTTGCTCCTGATGGAGCCTGCGGCCTGCGCGACCGCAAGCGAACCGCGCGTTCCCCAGAACCGGACCAGCATGGGTCTTTCCTCCCTTGGAGAACGATCAGGCCGCCAGCGCGGCGTCGACGGTCTCGGTCACTCCGAACAGCTTGTCGTAGCGGCTGATCGCCAGGATTTCGCGGACGATCTGATTCGGCGCGGCGAGGATGATCTTCACGCCCGCGCCGTCCGCCTTGCGCTTGGCAAGGGTCAACGCGCGAAGGCCGCGCGACGACATGTAATCGATCCCCGCGCAGTCGACGACGAGCTTGATGGAGGCTTCCGCCGCGCTTGCAACAGCGCCCTCGAGATCCGTGCCGAATCCCAGCGCGGTGCTCTCATCTATCTTGCCCTTTGGCGACGCGACGATCGCACCGTCGCGGACCTCTTCCGACCATTTCATAAGCAACGCCCCCCTGCCTCGAATCGATGCTAGCTTCAATTCGCCGCGCAGGGAAGTTGGGCAATGATGCGCGGCGGATCGTTACCGTTACGGCGGCGGCGTAACCATGCGCCGAAGGCCTATTCGAGCCGGTCGAGCCAGTCGCCTATCATCTGCCGCCCGGCCGCCACGGCCGCGGCGCCGTGCCGGTCATGCTGCGCCCGCAGCGCGGCAACGGTCAGCCCTGCCTGCGCGACATAAGGTTCATCCTCCAGCCAGATGTCGAAGCGCGGATCTTCGCCCATCTCTGGGTGGCATTGCAGCGCCAATATGTTGTTGCCGCGCCGGAATGCCTGGTGCGCATAATGATCGCTCGAGGCGAGCAGTTCGGTCCGCTCCGGCAGATCGAACGTATCCCCATGCCAGTGCAGCACCGGAACATCCGCGATATGACGCAACGGCGAACTCTGTCCCGCGCCTGTCACCGCCACCGGCGCGAAGCCGACCTCCTTGACCGGACCGGGATAGACGCGGGAGCCCATCGCGGCCGCCATCATCTGTCCGCCGAGGCATACCCCCAGCGTAGGTCGGTCGAGCATGATCCGCCGCGCGAGGCGGACGACCTCGCAGGCGATCCAGGGATGCTTGTCCGTCTCATAGACGCCCATCGGGCCGCCCATCATAACGACCAGATCCGGCTCGTCGAAATCGACATTGGCGAAGTCGGGATCGGTGACGTCGATCCGATCGATCGCATAGCCGGCAGCCTCCACAGGCGCGCGAAAGCCGGCAATGCCTTCATAAGGGGTGTGGCGGATGATGAGCGCTGTCTTCATGGGAGCGACGATAGCCGAGCCATCACCAATGCCAATGGCACTGCTTCTTGGATCGAAAAAAGTTTATCTCTATCTATAAAGTAGAAATTATAGCCACAGCCGCTCGGAAAGGCTGACGATCTCTGCTGGCGCTTACGGTATCCGAAGCTCCCGACTATCCCTCCCCATTATCGATTTCAAGCAACCCAACTACAATACAAAATTCATTGTTATCAAACTCATCCGTTGTAACAACCTCCCCTGCACCGGCATTAATACCCGGAACAACCCAAGAATCATCGCAGTCTTTTGAAGAAAATTCGACATTATATACGCCGGGTGGCACATGCTTTATATGGTATCGGCCATTTGATCTTACTTTTGCTCGGTAGAAATTTCCATTTCCGTCTTTCGCCGTCACCATGGTCTTGTCCCTATACGGCAAGACGGATCCAATGATAGCGCCATCCTTACGCTGATGCCCCGCAAGCACCGGTGGGCTCATCAGCAGGCCCGCGGAAGCCCCGACAACGGCCACCATCCGGCGAATATTCCCATGGCGCACGGCCTTGGTCGCGACAGTACCGGACGCATCGATGCTGGCGCGAACACAACTGCCCGGTTCGTCACGCAGCAGCTTTTCGACGTCTGCAACATCATATTGGGCAAGATCGTGAACGACCCTGTCGCATTTTGCACAGGCCCGATGGCGGCCCGCCGGGGTCATGGCCCCCCAACGCTCCCCGCAAGGGCTGGGGCAGAAGATTTCTTTCGCCGGCAGTGCGTTGCCCCTCTTTTCGCTAAAATCGAACGGGAGACGCACAATAGGTGTAGCCTTTTCCGGCCCGTCATCCCTCACAGCCATGTGATTCCTGGAGGGGTTTGTCGTTCGATAGAATTACGATCCTCTATCGATCGGTCGGCTCCACCGTTGTCCAAGGACGATATGGCACTGTGTCATCAACGCTAATCCCTCCCGTTATGGAACTGTCTTTG
>SCUQ01000521.1 GCA_004297635.1 Rhizorhabdus sp.
CCGATCGCGAAGTCGCCTTCGATCATTTCGTGCAGGATTGGGTGCCGCCGCGCCTGCAGCGCTACGCCCGCAGGCTGAACCCCTTCCGGGGTTGAACGGCGGCGGCGAGCCGCTAAGGGACCGATAGCTGAGGGAGACGACGCTCGATGATGCGCAGGATGATCGCCGCGATTTTGCTGACAAGCGCAGCGCCCGCACTGGCCGACGGCTTCGCCGCCGGGCGCTGGCAGCATGAAACCAATACGATCAGCGCCGATGTGCCCGGCATTCCGCAATGGGTGGTGAAGCTGTTCACCGGCAAGCAGAGCCGCAAGAGCTGCCACAGCGCGCCACAGCTGGCGTCGCATCCGGAAGCGCTGCTGACCCAGGACGATGCGGCGGTCTGCAAGATGCGCCGCTTCTCGATGGCCGACGGCAAGCTGATCTACGACACCTTCTGCGTGAACAAGCGCTTCCCGGAGGGGTTGCTGGTCGCCTCCAAGGGTAGCTACACGCCCGACAGCTATACGATCAACACACTGTCGACGGGCACCAAGGAAGGCCAGCCCGTCAGAATCGTGACCACCGGATCGGGCAAGCGCATCGCCCCGACATGCAAATAGGCAGTCCACTGGACCTCGGCGCCTATCTCGCGCGGATCGGCCTCAAGGCCGCGCCCGCCGCCGATGCCGAGGGCCTGGAAAGGATGCAGCGCGCCCATCGCCTGACGATCCCGTTCGAGAATCTCGACATCCGGCTTGGCCGCGGCATCAGCCTCGATCCCGATCATGTGTTCGACAAGATCGTCCACCGCCGGCGTGGCGGCTACTGCTTCGAACAGAATCAGCTTTTCCTGCGCGGGCTGCACGCATCGGGCTTCGAAGCGCGGCCGCTGCTCGCCCGGGTCTGGCTGATGGCGCAGGATGTGCCGCCGCGCACCCACACGCTCAACCTCGTCACGATCGACGGAGAGCCCTGGATTGCCGATGCCGGCTTCGGAGGCAGCTATTCGCCCCCGATGAAGCTGTTCGACGGATCGGAAGCCGACGCGCCCGATGGCGCGCAGTTCCGGCTGCTGCGATCGGAAGACCATGGCTGGCTGCTCGAACGCCGCGGCGATCCGGCGGCGACCGATGGCCGGGTGCCGAACGCCGACTGGCAGGCGCAATATAGCTTCACGCTCGATCAGATCGCCCCGGCCGATCTCGAATTGTCCAACCACTGGACATCGACCCGGCCGGACACCCGCTTCACCACATTGTCGGTAACGAGCCTGTGCCTGCCGACCGGCTTCGCCTCCCTGACCGACCGGCACTATAGCCGCCGCAACGGCGATCAGCATGTCGAGAGCGATATCGAGAGCGCCAAGGCCTATCGCCTGCGGCTCAACTTCGTCTTCGGCATCGCTTTGGACGAGGTGGAGGTGATGGGGCTGGGACTATATCCCTGACCACATCATGCGCGACCACCCCCGGACGATGTCGCCCCCCGCAATGTCTGCAGCTGTAAGAACCAGACGAAAAGGCCGACCGTCCGCTGGTGGGGGCCAGACGGACGATCGGCCGATCTCGCCGGGGGCGGCCGCCTCGACCCTGTTGGGGGAGGATGAAGGACGGATCACCTGACCGGCGTGCCCATGGCACGCAAAACGTTGCCAGCGCCACGTCACTGGACCGGACAACCGCCCGCCGGGGTAGTTTCTAGCCGTCTCTGTAACCGTTACATTGTGTTGCCCGATCTTTGTCGAATGGCCGGTGACACCTTGCGGTGTTCACGCTATTTGAAGCGAAGATGAGCGAGACCAC
>SCUQ01000522.1 GCA_004297635.1 Rhizorhabdus sp.
CGCCCCGTCGCGCAGCTGCGCGAACAGGAAGCCGCGGCCGTCGCCGATATCGGGATTATAGTGGCGGAACTGGTGGCCATGATAGCGCAGCGCCAGCGGCTGGGGCAGGTTGCCGGGCAGCGGCTCGAAGCGGCCGAAATGGGCGGTCCACTGCTCGTCGCTCAGCGAATCGAGGCCGACGGCCTTGTCCCAGCGGCGGTTGCGGAAGCGCAGGATCGTCTTCGGAAAGGCCGCTGCCGCTACGGGATCGGACAGGCGATCCCGGATCGACTCGATTTGCGGGTCGGGACGATAGGCGGCGGCTTGCGGGGTGATGGGCATGCAGCGATATGGGGGTGGAAGCAGCGGAGGTGCAAGCATGGCGGACTGGCAAGACGGACATTGGTTGTCGAAAGACGGCCTCCGTCTCCATTATCGCGACTATCCGGCCTCGGCCCGATCGCGCCGGCCGCCGATATTGTGCATCCCCGGCCTGACCCGCAACGCGCGCGACTTCGCCGCCGTGGCCGATCGCCTCGCGGGCAAATATCGCGTGATCGTCGCCGAACTGCGCGGACGCGGCAAGAGCGAGCGGGCGAAGGACCCGATGAGCTACGTGCCCGCGACCTATCTCGAGGACCTGACCGCGCTGATCGAGCAGCGCGCGCTGGACCGCTTCATCCTGTTCGGAACCTCGCTGGGCGGTATCCTCTCGATGCTGATCGCCGCGACGCACCCCGGCAAGGTGGCGGGGATGCTGCTCAACGATATCGGCCCCGCGATCGACCCGGCGGGCCTCGCCCGTATCCGCGTCTATGTCGGCAAGAGCGGCAGCTACCCCACCTGGCTGCACGCGGCGCGCTCGCTCGCGGACGTCCACAAGGCGGCCTATCCCGACTATAAGCTGGATCAATGGCTGGAAATGGCGAAGCGGCTGTGCCGGCTGACCGATGCCGGCCGCATCGTCTCCGACTATGACAGCGCGATCGCCGAGCCGTTTCGCGTGCCCGGCAATGAAAGTGCGGGCGACCTGTGGCCGCTCGTCGATGCGCTCAAGCCTTTTCCCAGCCTCCTCATACGCGGCGGGCTGTCCGACATCATCAGCGCCGAAACCGCCGACCGGATGACTGCCGAGCTGCCGCTGCTCGAACGAATCGACCTGCCGCGCATCGGCCACGCACCCACCTTGTTCGAACCCGAGAGCGAGGCCGCGATCGACCGGCTGCTCGCCCGCGTCGCCAAGGCCTAGCATGGACCGTCCCGCCCGAATCCTCCACTGCCACTCGACCTTCCTGTTGGGTGGCAAGGAGGCGCGCGCGGTGCGGCTGATGAACGCCTTCGGGGATGCGGCGGAGCATGTCGTGCTGAGCGCCGTGCCCGACGCGCTGGCGGCACGCGACGCCATCGATCCCGCTATCCAAGTCGCCTTTCCCGGCGAGGATGGGGCGCCGTCGCTGCGGGGCAAGCCGGGGCTGCGGCGCTATGCCGGGCTGGCCGCCTATATGGCCGGCTTCGATCTCGTGCTGAGCTATAATTGGGGCGCGATGGACGCGGTGGGCGCCCGCCGCCTCTATGGCGGGGTCCGGCGCCTGCCGCCGCTGATCCACCATGAGGATGGCTTCAACGAGGACGAGGCGGTGCGCCAGAAGCCGCTGCGGGTCTGGTTCCGGCGCATGGCGCTTCCGGCCGCCGAGCGTCTCGTCGTTCCGTCGCATCGGCTCGAGACGATCGCGCGAAGCGTCTGGAGGCAGCCCGAGCGGCGCATCGAGCGCATCCCCAACGGCATTCGCCTGCCCGACGACGGGGAGCTTGCCGCCCCCTTGCCGATTCCCGGGCTGACGAGCGGCGGCGGTCTGGTCATCGGCACTGTCGCTGGGCTGCGGCCGGTCAAGAATCTCGCCCGCATGGTCCGCATCTTCGCGGCCGGCGCTCCCGCCGACGCCCGGCTCGTCATCCTCGGCGATGGTCCCGACCGGCCGGTGATCCTGGCCGAGGCGGAGCGGCTCGGCGTCGCGGGGCGCCTCGTCATGCCGGGCTTCGTCCGCGATCCGGTGCGGCATATGGCGGCGTTCGATATCTTCGCGCTGTCGTCGGACAGCGAACAATTCCCGATCTCCCTGGTCGAGGCGATGGCCTGCGGCCTTCCGGGGCTGATGACCGATGTGGGCGATATCGGTGCGATGGTCGCGCCCGAGAACCGGTCTTTCGTCGGCCCCAAGGAGGATGAGCGGGGATTGGCCGCGGGCCTGGTGAAGCTCGCCGCCGATCCGACGCTTCGCCGGGCGATAGGCACGGCGAACCGGGCGGTGGCGCTAAGGAATTTCTCGGAGGAAGCGATGATCTTGCGATATCGCTCCCTATATTGGCAGGCGATGGAAGCGTGCCTGACACGGTAACAATCGCCAATTTGCCTCGGCAAAGCGATTTTGCGCGCTTTTAAAAGCGCTTCGCACTATAGGGCGCGAATTCGGCAAATGTCGGTTTGCGCGTGATGGAGGTATCGTTGTTCAAGGGTTTGCGGCCGATCGTCTATGGTGGGCGTGAAGTCTGGCCGCTCATCGAAGGCGGTAAGGGCGT
Organism: Rhizorhabdus sp.; assembly: GCA_004297635.1. Lineage (GTDB taxonomy): Bacteria > Pseudomonadota > Alphaproteobacteria > Sphingomonadales > Sphingomonadaceae > Rhizorhabdus. The sequence goes on from SCUQ01000522.1 coordinate 2,557, forward strand.
CTCTGCGACGAACCATGCGAGCTCGGGCGCGTGGGCGGCGGCGGGCGGCATCGGTACCGTGTCCGCGGTCAACGCCGACAGCTATGATCCCGAAGGCAAGATCATCCCGCAGATCTACAATGCGCTGACGCGGCGGGAGCGCCATGAAGAGCTGATCGCCTATGCGATCGACGGTGCTGTCGAACAGGTGCGCCGCGCCTTCGAGATTTCGGATGGCCGGGGCGCGATCAACATCAACGTGCTGTGGGAAATGGGCGGCGCCCAGCGCATCCTGCACGGCGTGCTCGAAAAGACGCGTGGCATGGTGGCGGGTGTCACCTGCGGCGCGGGCATGCCTTACAAGCTCAGCGAGATCGCGGCGTCCTATGGTGTGAATTATCTGCCGATCGTGTCCTCGGGCCGTGCCTTCAGCGCGCTGTGGAAGCGCGCCTATTCGAAGGCGGCCGAATGGCTGGCAGGCGTGGTCTATGAGGATCCGTGGCTCGCGGGCGGCCATAACGGCCTGTCCAACGCCGAGGACCCCCGCCAGCCGCAGGACCCCTATCCGCGGGTGCAGGCGCTGCGCGAGACGATGCGCAGCGGCGGCATTTCGGACGACGTGCCGATCATCATGGCCGGCGGCGTCTGGTATCTGCGCGACTGGAACGACTGGATCGACAATCCGGAGCTCGGCCAGATCGCCTTCCAGTTCGGCACCCGGCCGCTGCTGACCCAGGAGAGCCCGATCCCACAGGGTTGGAAGGACCACCTGACCAAGATCGAGCCGGGCGACGTCCTGCTTCACCGTTTCTCGCCGACCGGCTTCTATTCGTCGGCGGTCCGCAATCCCTTCCTGCGCAACCTCGAAGCCCGCTCGGAGCGGCAGGTGGCGTTCTCGATGGAGGCCGCGGGCGACCATCAGTACCAGCTCGACGTCGGCGTGAAGGGCAAGAATTTCTGGGTGACGCTGGGCGATCTGCACCGCGCGCGCGAATGGCATGGCCAGGGCTTCACCAACGCGCTCAAGACCCCGGACAACACGCTCGTCTTCGTCACCACCGATGAGATGAAGATCATCCGCAAGGATCAGGCGGATTGCATGGGCTGCCTCAGCCAGTGCGGCTTCTCCGCCTGGGCCGATACCGAGGGCAACTCGACCGGCCGCCTCGCGGACCCGCGCAGCTTCTGCATCCAGAAGACCCTGCAGGACATCGCCCATGGCGGCCCGATCGACGAGAATCTGATGTTCGCCGGCCACGCCGCCTATAAGTTCCGGCAGGACCCCTTCTACTCCAACGGCTTCGTGCCGACGGTGAAGCAGCTCGTCGACCGGATTTTGACCGGCGACTGAGGCGGGGCGCTCCGGCTTCCCGGGCACCCCGAGGCGGCCTTCATAATGCTGGCTTCCACCAACCGTCATTCTCGCACGCGGGAATCCACGGCCGAGGCATGATTTGACCCGACCGTGGCGTCCTCCCTCGGGGAACGGCCGGAGACACGCCCCATTTCGGACCAATCTCTCGGTCCGCCGCATGAAGGCGCTTGCAATGTAGGATTTCGTTCGTTCACTTTATGTTCTATCGTGGAATGTGGAGAGTCGAATGGCCAAAGATCCGAACTATGATCGCTATGCCGGAATTGAGTCGCTGCCCGGCCCGGACGGCAAGCTGCCGCAGCCCTTCCGGGTCGATGAGGATGGCAACGTCATCTATCGTGATGAGGAGCGCGGCATCGGGCGACCGATGAGCGCGAGGAAATCGCGCGACCTCGCCCGGGCGGGAATCCTGGGTTGGGACGAGCTGGACCGGAAGCTTGATGGGCAGCCGGCAACGTCTGCCGGGGAGGTTCTGGCTACGGCTTCTCGAGGTTCGGCGGGAGCGGGCAACAGTGGAGCCGGCATAGCCCTTCCTCGCAAGACGGTCGGCGGGATCGACTATAATGTGATCAGCGCCAATACATATGACCCTACGCGTTCCAATGGCAAAACAGCTCTACCCAATGCAGAAATAATCGCCATAATGAATGCGGATATAAATCAGATTGCCGTGCCGCGCAGCTCAAGGACGAAACAAGAAAAGGCTACCCGTATCGCTCGTTTGTCAATGGATTCCAGTACAGGGCCGGACAACTCACCGCCCAATGAAAAAAACCTTCCCCTGATCAATCCGAAGACCGAGTTGTATTATTCCGTTCCTGCTTTCAATACGAAAGCAAAATCAAGAGATGATGTCGACACCCTTCAATTCAGTCCCGTGGAAGGGCTGGTAGCATATGGTCATGGTCATATAGACGGAACCAGCGATGGGATGATTGATAAATGGGATCCTTCGCGCGATCTTCATGGTGATATCGAGTCGCTCCGTGGGGGCAATCCTGTGCCTATGGCCACCGTTTCGGAGGGACGCATAGGTTGGCATCAGCTTGAGGACGGTCGGCTCCAGTTCATGTATCCAGTAGGGAGTTATTCCGGCTCGAAAAAGGATCAAGAAGAAGAGCGGAAAATGGTCAAAATGATCCAGGAAAATTTGGACCGACAGCAATCTATGTTCTACCGGAAATGACATGAACGACGCAGAACATTTACCGCTTTACAAGATCAGAGCGGTCCTTGGCCGGCTCATGAACTTTGTCGGTCAAGAATCTCGAATATTTTGGCGGTTTTTGCTTGCGATTCTGCTGATAGCTGGCGCTTCGCTGCCTGCGGCCTCCCATGCCAAGGGCGAGCGCTTCGATAAGGAGTGCAGTGCGGTCAATGCAAGGCTGATAACCGTTGCTGAGGCCTCGCTGAACCGGAAAAAGCTGGAGCAGGCCTGCGTCCGGATAAGTGGGATAAGCGATGGCTGGACTTTGTATGGCAGCTTCGGTGACATCTATCGAAACACCGACGCATGGGAGGAGCATAGGCATAAGCGGTGGATGGCCGGCCGCATTGGCCTTAGGCCATTTCCGGAGGCCGATGATGACGGCGATACGCTGCCTGAAGGTGGAACATGGAGTTGGAGCCGTAAGGTTCCGCGCCGCGTAACACTGATCGGGCGGCTGCATGATTGCAGTTTGGATTGGTCGAGGGGCGACCCCAATAGCGATGATTTCGAAATTCGCATGGGCACGGGCTGGTGCCACTATAAT
>SCUQ01000523.1 GCA_004297635.1 Rhizorhabdus sp.
CGGCTATGTGCCGGCGGATGTGCTTGGCGACCTCGTCGACCCTACGCACAGGGTGACGGCGCGCGTGGCGCTGTTGTTCGCCGCCCCTTCGATCAAGGCACCGACGATCGGCACCCTGCCCTTCGGCGCCCACGTCGCCGGCACGACGGCCGATGATTTCCTCCGGACCGATGCCGGCTATCTGCATTATCGTCATGTTGCGCCGATCGGCGAACTGGCGGGCGACCCTGTCGCCGTCGGGGAGACATTCCTCGGCATGCCCTATCTGTGGGGCGGGCGCGGTGCCGACGGCATCGACTGCTCGGGCCTGGTGCAGGTCGCCTTCGCCGCCTGCGGGATCGCCGCCCCGCGCGACACCGATCTGCAGCGCGAAGCATTGGGCGAACCCCTGCCCCAGGAGGCCCGGCTCCGACGAGGCGACATCATTTCCTTTCCCGGCCATGTCGGGCTGATGGTGGACGAAAGCAGCCTGCTCCATGCCAATGCCCATTGGATGAGCGTGGTGATCGAGCCCCTCGCCGACGTCGTGGCCCGCCTCGAACCTCATCATGACCGGCCGATCCTGGGCCGGCGGAGACTGATATCATGACTGCCAGGGTTTTCATCGACGGTGCCGCGGGCACCACGGGCCTCGAAATCCGCGATCGGCTCGCAGGTCGGGCCGACATCGATCTGATCACCATCCCCGAGGAGCGGCGCAAGGATGCGGGCGCCCGCGCCGAAGCGCTCAATGCTGCCGACGCGGTGATCCTCTGTCTGCCCGACGATGCCGCGCGCGAAGCCGTGGCGCTGATCGACAACCCCCGGGTCCGCGTGGTCGACGCCTCGACCGCGCATCGCACCGCCGCGGACTGGACCTATGGCTTCGCCGAGCTGGAGCCGGGGCAGCGCAAGGCACTCTCGGCGTCGACCCGCATCTCGAACCCCGGCTGCTATCCGACCGGCTTCCTGGCCCTCGTCCGCCCGCTGGTGCGCGAAGGGCTGCTGCCGGCGGACATGCCGCTCTCCGTCAACGCCGTCTCCGGCTATTCGGGCGGCGGCAAGTCGATGATCGCGATGTTCGAGGATCCTTCCTCGCCGGACGCGACCGACACGGCCTTCCGGGCCTATGCTCTCGGCCTCGGCCACAAGCATGTGCCGGAGATGCAGAAGCGGGCCGGGCTCGCGCATCCGCCGATCTTCCTGCCTTCGGTGACGCGCACCTATCGCGGCATGCTGGTCGAGGTGCCCCTTCACCTTCACCTGCTGCCCGGTCGCCCGGGTGGAAACCAGCTGCGCGAGGCGCTGCTCGCCGCTTACGAAGGCAGTGCCGTCGTCCATGTCCATCGTGACAGTCCGTCGGTGCTGACCGTCGAGGCGGCGGCCGGGACGGATCGGCTCGATCTCCATGTCTATGCCGACGAAAAGGCCGGGCAGGCCCGCCTGATCGCGTTGCTCGACAATCTCGGCAAGGGCGCGGCGGGCGCGGCGGTGCAGAATCTGAACATCGCGCTCGGCCTGCCCGAGACCGAGGGCCTGCGCCTCTAGGGCCTTCTGGGCCGGGCCGAACCACCCGGCCCCGGGCTTGTAAAGGGTCCGAAACGGGCGCATCCTCTCGCCGTCCGTGCGAAGGGGGAGGATCGCGATGCTGCCCATATGGTTTCGGATCGCCCCGGCGATCCCGCCCATCGGGCCTGGAACCGACAGCGCCCACCGGATGAACGCGGGCATCGGCAGGCTCACCGGCAGCTGGCGAAACGACAGCCCCTGCCCAGCGCCCCGATCGGTTTCGCCTGCGGGGCTGTGACGCCGGGGCCACCCTGATGGTGCCAGCGGCCGTGTAGGATCGCGTTGGTTGCGTACGTCTTCACACCATATTCCATCGAAGCGGGGGAGAATGACGATGAACGACAGTCTCAGCATACCGAAATGGTTCTGGATCGTGGGCGCGCTGCTGCTGCTCTGGGGCGCGGCGGGCATATTCGCCTTCTATAGCCAGTTGACCACGCCCTATGACCAGATGGTGGCCGAGATGGGCAAGGCTGCCGCCGATTGCATTCGGGATATGCCGGGCTGGCTCTGGTGGGTTTACGGCGTCGCGGTGTGGAGCGGTATCCTGGGCACCATCGCGCTGCTGCTGCGCCGGGCCTGGGCACGCCCGCTCTATCTGGTCTCGGTGATCGCCGTCGTCGTGCAGTTCGGACACAGCTTTCTGATCGCGAAAATCCAGAACGTCATGGGCTGGAGCGCCGCCGGCTTTCCCGCCTTCATCGTCGCGATGGGCCTGTTCCAGCTCTGGTTCGCGGACATGGCTAGCAAGAAGGGCTGGCTGAGATAGCTTCCGCGTCGTTCCGGCGATAATCGGAACGGCGTCGCCGGCCTACATCTCCCCGCGCGAACGGCGGATGGCGTAGAAACGCTGCACATTGGCATTGTGCTCGGCAAGGGTGTTGGCGAAGACATGCCCGCCTTTGCCGTCCGCGACGAAATAGAGCGCCGGGCTCTTCGCGGGATCGAGCACCGCCTCGATCGCCGCCTTGCTGGGATTGGCGATCGGCCCCTCGGGCAGGCCGGCCGACGCATAGGTATTATAACCGTTGACGGCGTTGAGCTCGGACCGGCGGATGCGGCGGCCCAGCGGCTTGCCCTGGGTGATCGGGTAGATCACGGTCGGGTCGGCCTGCAGCTTCATCCCCTGACGCACCCGGTTCGAATAGACCGCGGCCACCATCGGCCGCTCGCTCGCCTTGGCGGTTTCCTTCTCGACGATCGACGCGAGGATCAGCGCATCGCGTTTGCTCGTCACCGCGGAGGTTGGCTTGCGCGCCGCCGTGCTGGCACGGATGCAGGCGGCGATGCGCACCGCGCTCGACGAGGCCTGGGCGGCGCGCGGCTCGCCCGCCTCGAAACTATAGCTGTCGGGCAGCACCGATCCTTCGGCCGGCACGGCGACCTGGCCGGTCAGCTCGGGCTCGGCCATCAGCCGCTCGTGAACGAGGATCGACGGCATCCCCTCCGGGATCGTCACCAGATGCTGGATGGCCTGGCCATGCTGGAGGATGTCGAGGATCTCGGACCCGCTCGCGCGGGCCGGAATCTCGAACTCGCCCGCGCGGATCGGTTCATCGGGGCCGAAGCGGCGGGCAAAGCGCAGGAAATTGGTGGTCGAGCGGATCGCCCCCGCTTTCTCCAGCGCACGCGCCGCCGAAGCCAGCGTACCGCCCTTCTTCACCTGCACGCTGATCTGGCGTTCGAGCGGCCCCTCGCCCCACCAGTCGCGCGATATCCACGCCGCGGCACCGCCGCCGATCATCGCGATCAGCAGGACCAGCGCGATCAGGCGGCCGATCATCGATGGCTTGCGGCGGCGCCCCAATGCCGTCTCAGTCTTCCACCGCGCGCATGATCAGGCTGGCATTGGTGCCGCCGAAGCCGAAGCTGTTGTTCAGCACCGCCTTCACCTTGCGCTTCTTCGCCTTGAGCGGAACCAGATCGAAATCCTCCAGGCCGTCGCTGGGGTTTTCGAGGTTCAGCGTCGGCGGCACGATCTGGTCGCGGATCGCCAGGATGCAGAAGATCGATTCCACCGCGCCCGCGCCGCCCAGCAGATGGCCGATCGCCGATTTGGTCGAGCTCATCGACACCGTCTGCAGCGCGTCGCCGAACAGCCGGCGGACGGCGCCGGCCTCCAGTTCGTCGCCCAGCGGGGTCGATGTGCCATGGGCGTTGATATAGTCGATATCCGACGGCTGCAGGCCGGACTTCTTCAGCGCCATCGCCATCGACCGATAGGCCCCCGATCCTTCGGGATGCGGCGCGGTCACATGATAGGCGTCACCCGACAGGCCATAGCCGATCACCTCGGCATAGATTTTGGCGCCGCGCGCCTTGGCATGCTCATATTCCTCGAGCACCACCACGCCAGCGCCCTCACCCATCACAAAGCCGTCGCGGGCTTTGTCATATGGGCGCGAAGCCTTTTCGGGGGTCTCGTTGAAATCGGTCGACAGCGCACGCGCCTGCGCGAAGCCTGCGATGCCCAGCGGGCAGATCGCCCCCTCGGCGCCGCCGGCCAGCATCACATCGGCATCGTCCATCGCGATCATCCGGGCCGCGTCGCCGATCGCATGCGCGCCGGTCGAACAGGCGGTGACGACCGCATGGTTCGGGCCGCGCAGACCATATTTGATTGAGACCTGACCCGAGATCAGGTTGATCAGCCGCCCGTGAACGAAATGCGGAGAGACCCGGCGGGGACCTTTTTCATGCAGCACGATCGATTCGCTGGCGATGCCGGGAAGGCCGCCGATGCCCGATCCGATCGACAGGCCCGCGCGATAGCTTTCCTCCTCGCTCATCTCGGTCAGGCCGGCATCCTCCAGCGCCTGTCCGGCGGCATCGATGCCGTAGATGATGAACGGATCGACCTGGCGCTGCACCTTATGGTCGACGCGCTTGTTGGGATCGAAGCCATAGGGATGATCCGCCGGCTTCACCTCGCACGCGATCGTGCAGGCATGATCGGTCGGATCGAACCGGGTGATCCGGGCGGCGCCGGATTTGCCGGCAAGGATATTGGCCCAGGCGGTTTCGACATCCGCGCCCAGCGGCGTCACGAGCCCCAGTCCGGTTACGACCACGCGGCGCATGGCATTCTCCTGCTAACGTCTCTCAAACAGCAAAGCGGCCCCCCGTCCCATCGGAAAGTCCGGGGTCGGGGAGCCGCTCAAAAGCTTCGGCTCGTTCACCTGCCCCGGTCGATCAACGGCCGGCGGGTGGAACGATCAGCCCTTGTTGCTCTCGATGTAGCTGATGGCGTCCTTGACGGTCGCGATCTTCTCGGCAGCATCGTCGGGAATCTCGACACCGAATTCTTCTTCGAAGGCCATAACCAGCTCGACGATGTCGAGGCTGTCCGCGCCCAGATCGTCGATGAAGCTGGCTTCCTCGGTGACCTTCTCGGCCTCGACGCCCAGATGCTCGACGACGATCTTCTTAACGCGCTCAGCGGTCTCGCTCATGTTCTAAACCTTCCTTAGGGTTTCTGTCGCCTGCCCTAACGAGGGCCGACTTTGCTTGCAAGCTTGCTTTGATGACGGGGCGCTCATGCCGGGCTTTGGCGATCCTCGCCAAAGCCGAACCTCAGACCAAAAACACCGGCATTCCTCAAATCATGGCCATCCCGCCGTTCACATGCAGCGTCTGGCCGGTGACATAGGATGCCTCCGGGCTGGCCAGATAGACGACCGCGGCGGCAATGTCGCTGCCCTCGCCCAATTTTCCGGCGGGAATCTTGACCAGCAGCGCATCCTTCTGCGCATCAGGCAGCCCATCGGTCATCGCCGAGGCGATGAAGCCCGGCGCGACGCAGTTCACGGTGATGTTGCGGCTGGCCAGCTCCTGCGCCAGCGCCTTCGACATGCCGACGAGGCCCGCCTTGGACGCCGCATAATTGGCCTGCCCGGGATTGCCGGTGGTGCCGACGATCGACGTGATCGTGATGACCCGGCCGAACCGCGCCTTCATCATCGGCTTGGTCGCGGCGCGGATCAGGCGGAAGGCGGCCTCCAGGTTGACCGAGATCACCTGGTCCCACTCCTCGTCCTTCATCCGCATGATCAGGTTGTCCCGGGTCACGCCGGCATTGTTGACCAATATGTCGATCTTGCCGCCCAGCGCCTCAACCGCGCGCGGGATCAGTCCGTCGACCGCCGCCGCGTCACCCAGATTGCAGGGCAGGATCACCGTATCGCCGCCGATCTCGGCGGCTACCGCGTTCAGGGCATCCTCGCGCGTACCCGACAAGGCCACTTTCGCGCCCTGCGCGACGAGCGCCTTCGCGATCGCCGAGCCGATGCCACCGGAGGCGCCCGTCACCAGCGCGGTCATGCCTGACAGATCGAACATCCTACTTCCCACCTTTCTTCGTCACGCCAGCGAAAGCTGGAATCTCTCTGCCGTCTTCCGACACAGCGAAATGATATCCGAACTCTCGTCGGGATGACGATCAGATCTACAAGCTCGCTGCGATAGCCTCGATATCGGCCATCGTCACTACGCTGGTCGCATTGGCCTTGTCGGTGATGTCCTTGACCATCGGCCCGACCACCTTGCCGCCGAATTCGATGAACTGTTCGACGCCGGCATCGGCCATCGCCGCCACGCTCTCGCGCCACCGCACCGTACCCGTCACCTGCTCGACCAGCAGCCTCACGATGTCGGCCGGATCGGCCACCGGCCCGGCCAGCACATTGGCATAGACCGGCACCAGCGGGCTCTGCACCGCCGTCTTGCCCAGCGCCTCGGCCATCGCGTCGGCGGCGGGCTGCATCAGCGCGCAGTGGAATGGTGCCGACACCGGCAGCAGCATCGCGCGCCGCGCGCCCTTCGCCTTGGCGATCTCGATGGCGCGCTCGACCGCAGCCTTGTGGCCGGAGACGACGACCTGCCGGTTGCTGTTGTCATTGGCGGCCTGGCAGACCTCGCCCTGCGCCGCTTCTTCCGCGACCGCCTTGGCGCCGGCAAAGTCGAGGCCGAGGAAAACCGCCATCGCGCCGACGCCGACCGGCACCGCCGCCTGCATAGACTGGCCGCGGAGCTTCAGCAGCTTCGCGGTCGTCGCCAGATCGATCGCTTCGGCGGCGCACAAGGCGGTATATTCGCCCAGGCTGTGCCCGGCGACGAAGGCGGCCTTGTCGGCCAGGCTGATCCCGCCTTCCTTCTGGAGTACCCGGAGGGTCGCGATGGCATTGGCCATGATCGCGGGCTGGGCGTTCTCGGTCAGCGTGAGCTCATCGGAGGGCCCCTCGACCATCAGCTTGAAGAGCTTCTGCTTCAGCGCGTCATCGACCTCCTGAAACACTTCGCGCGCGACGCTGCTCGCATCGGCAAGCGCCTGGCCCATGCCCACGGCCTGGCTGCCCTGTCCCGGAAAGATGAATGCGCGCATCGACGGCTCCTGTGAACTTGGCGTGGGCCCCTAGGAAAGCTTGGGCGCAGTGGCAAGCGCAAAGCCCGGCGCCTGCGATCGCGGGAACAGTTCAATCACTCCCGATCAGCGCCTTTAGGTCGCCCAGCGCCAGCAGAAAGGCCAATCCGCCCTGGCTCGCGATATAGCGCGGGCTCCACTCGGGCGCGAACTTGTTCTTGTACGCGCGCAGCCCTTCGAACCCGTAGAAACTGTTGCCATGCCGCATGACGAACGCCGCGACCTTCGACCAGGCCGGCGACAACTGCCGGGCTTCGATCCCTGCCAGCGGCGCCATGCCCAGCGAGAAATTCGCATAGCCGCGCGCCTTGCCCCACAGCATCAGCTCGACGAACAGGAAATCCATCGCGCCATAGGGCATATCGTCCTCGTGGCGCATCAGGTCGACCGACAGCTCGGCACGATTGGGGGTCGCCCAGATATTGGCGAAGGCGATGATCCGTCCCTCCTGCCGCACGACCGCGCAGTCGAAACGCTCCACATAGGCCGGGTTCAGCCGGCCGACGCTGAACCCCTTTTCCGAAACACCCTTGTTCGCCAGCCACCGGTCGGAAATCTCGACGAAGCGATCCATCAACGCCGGCACGCCGGCCGCCGGCACGACCTCGAACGACAGGCCTTCGCGCTCCGCCCGGCGCACGGCGTGGCGCAGCGGCCGCCGCCCGGGGCCGTCGAGGCTGAAAACGGAAAGGTTCACCGCCGCTGATTCGCCGAACTTCACAAGCTGCAGGCCCAGCTCGATCATCGTCGGCAGGGATCGCTCGCTGATCTGATAGAAGAGCAGCCGCCCCTGCGCGGCATCGACCTTCGTACGCATCGACCAGAACAGATCGCCCCAGGATTCGATGGCGCCGACCGGATCGCCCATCACGATCCAGCTCGATCCCCTGACCTGATACATCAGAAAGGCGTTGCCGTCAGACGAAAGCAGAAAGCGCTTGTCGCCGGTGAAGGCCAGCATCGCGTCGGTCCGGTCGGTCATCGCCAGGGGCCGCTCGGCCATATCCGGGGTCAGTTCGCTGTCGCCGGGCGGAATCGCCGCGGGCGCCAGGAAGCGCCAGAGCGCCCCACAGATCAGCAATCCGCAGATGGCGACGCTCGAACGCAGGAAACGCGAAGCGTCGCCCTTCAGCGCGAACTCCCACCACAAGGCGTCGCTATAGGCGACATGCTTGAACGCGAAGAAGCCGATCCACAGCGACAGCAGCACGACCGACAGGAGCGCCGCGATCCATTTCGGCGTGAAGCTCGCCGTGGCCAGGGCGGTCCGCCGATAGAAAGCGCTACGCATCAAGCCCGCGAGCAGCCAGATCGCCAGCAGCGCGAGCGCTTCCTCATAGTCGATGC
>SCUQ01000524.1 GCA_004297635.1 Rhizorhabdus sp.
GGACGGGGAGATGGGAAAATTTTGGGGATGGGAGGAGGCTGCCTGGGCTTCTAGACCGCCTGCTACCCCCCCACCCCCAAGCCCTCCGTGGGAGAGGGATAGGAATGAACCTGGAGCCGAACCCGGGCCGCCGCAGAGCGGCGAACCCGAGGATCGTGGGAGACTGTTTCTCCCTGCTCACAGGACAAGACGGAGCCGCGGGCCCGCAACCTTGATGTTTTTCCGGGCGGTGCATTTTTTCCGGCTGCCGGCCCGCCTGTCCGGCGCGCTGCCTCAGAAGCTGCGATCAAATCCCAGGCGGATCGTACGGGGACGCAGCGGCGTGATCTGTCCTCCGCCGGTCGCCGAGAAGGGCGTGCCGAGCGCGAAGCGATTACCGATGGTGTCGATCAGGTTGGTCACGCCCAGCGTGACGCCCATGTCGGGCCGGCCGATCCGGGCGGTAAGCGAGGTATCGAAATAATCGCCCTGCAGATCGCCGAGAATGGGACCAATCCCGAGACGTGACTTGCCCACATAGCGCGCCCAGCCGCTGACCCGGAGTTCGAGGCGTTCGCCGACCGGCGCGCGATATTCGGCGCCGAACCGCGTCGTGAAGCGCGCGACATTGGGAATGCGGCTCTGGCCACCGGTTCGCGCCCCGGTTTCGGCGTTGACCGGCGGCGCATCGAGCGCCGCCAGCAGATTCGACGAAGGATCGACGACGCGGCTGTCGTTGAAGGTGGTGGCGAGATCGAGGCTCAGCCCCCTGGCCGGGCGCACGCCCAGTTCGGCGCTGAGCGAGTATATCCGCCCATCGCCGATATTGTCGGTGCTGGGCAGCCCCGAGGTATCGATGAAGTCGGCCTGGATATTGGTCCAGCGCGTGTGGGAGAGGCTGATCGACGCGTTGAAGATGTCGCGCCCGCGCTCGCCGAAGCGCAGCCCGGTCTCCATCGTCCGTACCCGATCGTTCCGAAAACGCCGGACATAGCTGCTTTCGATCGCGAGGCCACCGGGGCGAAAACCCTCCTGATAGCGCGCATAGACGGTCAGGCCGCGGATCGGGGCCGCCGAGACCGAGGCGGAGGGCAGGAATCGCTTCTCGGTACGCCCGGCGATAATCTCCGCCCGCGCCTGCTCGATCAGGGCCGCGAGCCGCGGCGACACATCCTGTCCGACCGGCGCGACATCCTCGGCGCCGCCGGTCAGCCGCGATCGGGTATATCGGGCGCCGCCGGTCACGATCAGGTTCCGCAAGGGTTCGACGCTCGCCTCCGCGAACAGCGTCGATTCCCGTACCCTGTTGGTCACGCCCGGTACCGGGGCGGTCGCATCGACGGCGCCGAAGGCACGGTCGATATTGGTCTGGTTTCGGGTGTGGCTGATCCCCAGCACCCATCCGAAGCCATGCCGCATCGGCCGCCAGACCCGGTTCTCGCTCGTGAACATGCGGGTCAGGTTGCGCTGATTGAAGCGGCGATCAGGCCCGAGGGGCAGGCTCGCGTCATAGCGTTCGTCGAGACGCTGGCGCGCATAGCCGGTCGACGACAGGAAGGACAGGCCGTCCCAGGTCTTGGCGATCACCAGTTCGCCCAGCGCATAATCCGCATCGAACCCGCCCGGTGTCCGGCTCGATCGCTTCAGGCCGCCCAGGCTGCGATCGGCATATTGGCTGTCCTGGCCATGATTGTTCTGGAAGATGCCGCCGATATCGACGGTCCAGCGATCGCCGGCATCGATCCGGAGCGCGGCGCGGCCGCCGGC
>SCUQ01000525.1 GCA_004297635.1 Rhizorhabdus sp.
AGCAGCAGCAGCGCGCCGATCGCCAGGATGATGGTCAGCAGCCGGCCGATCCCGCGGCGCGGGCGCATCGTGGCGGGAAGCTGCCGGTCGTGGACGGGCGCCACCTCGCCCACATGGTCGTAGCGTGCCTGGACCTCGTCCTCGGGGGCTTCGCTGTCGGCGGTCGCGGGTGGGGGCACCGGCTCGACGGTCTCCCCTGCCGGGATCGGCGCCGGCGCAGCGGGGGCCGCGGCCGGAGCCTGCACCGCCGTCGGCTCGGCCTGGGCGGGCGAGGGGGCATCCTGGAACCAGCTATGCTTGCAGCTCGCGCAGCGCACCTGCCGCCCGGGCGCTCCGATCGCGGTATCGGGGACGAGATAGCGGGTTTGGCAGGCGGGGCAGATCAATATCATCCGGGCTATCAGTAGCGCCGACTTGAGTCCGGCTGCAAGCACTTGCGGGCGCTTTGCCCAGCTTCTTCGTCATTCCCCGATGGGCGGATTGCCGCCATCGCGGGAATGGCGCCGGGCGGCGGAAGCAGGCCCCCGGCTTCTTTTTCGGCAGGCATTTGCGGGACGCGGGCGCCTGTGCCATGGCTCGGCGATGAGCGGAGAATGGATAGGATGAGGCCCGGGGCCGCCAACATCGTCCAGTTCGAGAATGTCGGCCTGCGCTACGGCTCCGGCGCGGAGACGTTGAGCGACCTCAGCTTCAGTCTGGCGGCGGGCGCCTTTTATTTCCTCACCGGCCCGTCGGGCGCGGGGAAGAGCTCGCTGCTGCGCCTGATCTACCTTGCCCAGCGGCCGAGCCGCGGGCTGATCCGCATGTTCGGGGAGGATGTCGTCACCCTGCCGCGCGCGCGCATCCCCGGCTTCCGCCGCCGGATCGGCACCGTGTTCCAGGATTTCCGGCTGATCCCGCACCTCTCCGCCTATGAGAATATCGCGCTGCCGCTGCGCGTGAACGGCGTGGCGGAAGCCGATATCGACACGCCGGTGCGCGAGATGCTCGAATGGGTCGGGCTGTCGGGCCGCGCCTATGCGAAGCCGGCCACGCTGTCGGGCGGCGAGCAGCAACGCGTCGCCATCGCCCGCGCGGTGATCGGCCGGCCCGAGATTCTCGTCGCCGACGAGCCGACCGGCAATGTCGATCCCGACATGGCGGGGCGGCTGCTCTACCTGTTCGAGGCGCTCAACAAGCTGGGCACGACGATCCTCGTCGCGACCCATGACCTCCACCTCATTCCCCGCGTCCATCATGCCCAGACCCTCAGGCTCGAAGCGGGGCGGCTCGATGCCGGACGGCTGGCGCCGCCGATCGGGAGCGCCGGCTGATGGCGCTGTTCGGGCGCGGATCGGGCAACTGGCTGACCAGCGCGGCGGGCCGCCGCCTGCTGCCCGAAGGCTGGCTGTCGGGGCCGATGCCCTGGGTGATCGCCATCATGATGTTCCTGATGGTGCTGGCGGCGGCGGCGGGGCTGGCGCTCGGCTTCGCGGCGCGCGGGCTCGACAACCATATGTCCAGCCAGATCACCATCCAGGTGGTCGACGCCAATCGGCCGCGGCGCGATGCCGCCGCCGACCGCATCGTCTCCGCCGCTGCGGCGCTGCCCGGCATCGCCTCCGTCCGCCGCGTCAGCGACCGCGAGATCGCCGAACTGCTCCGGCCGTGGCTGGGCGCCGGGCTGGCCGAGAACGACCTGCCGGTGCCGGCGATGATCGACGTCGCCTTTCTCCCCGGTTCGCGCGGCAGTCTGGCCGCCGCCGAGGCCGCCGTGCGCGCGATCACCCCCCGCGCGCGGGTCGATGCCCATGCTCAATGGCTGGCGCCGCTCGCCGGGCTGATCGCATCGCTGCGCTGGCTCGCCGGGGTGCTGGTGCTGCTCATGGCGGCGGCGGCGGCGTTCACCGTCGTCCTCGCCGCGCGCTCCGCGCTCAACACCCATCAGGCGACGATCGAGGTGATGCACCATCTCGGCTCCAGCGATGCCCAGATCGCCCAGCTCTTCCAGCGCCGGATCGCCACCGATGCCCTGTTCGGCGGGCTGATCGGGCTGCTTCTGGCCAGTCTCGTCATCTTCGCGGTGGGCGATCGCATCGCCCGGGTCGGATCGGACCTGATCGGATCGGTCGAGCTGCCCGCCGCCGCCTGGGGGATATTGGCGATGCTGCCACTGGCCGGCACCCTGCTGGCGACGGTCGCGGCACGGCTGACCATCATCATGGCGCTGAGGCGAAGGCTGTGACGGTCTTGCACGATACGCCGCGTTTCCGCGCGTCGGGGGCGGCCATGCCCGAATTCGGGGCCCGGACGGCGTTGGTGCTCGCAGGCCCGCCCAAGATCCCCGCCGCATGCGGGAGGCAGGAAGGATGATCGTCCGCGCCCTCGCCGCGCTGCTGCTGGCCTGGATCGCCGGCTTCATGGCGTTCGCCCTGTTCCTGCCGCAGCCGGCGCCCGAAGGGATCACGACCGAGGGGATCGTGGTGATGACCGGCGGGCGTGGCCGGGTCGAACGCGGCCTTGCCCTGCTCGAGACAAAACATGCGAAACGGCTGCTGATCTCCGGCGCCGATCGAAGAGTGCGTCCGCGCGACCTCGCCACCCAGTTCAAGGCGCCGCCGGCGCTGGTCGATTGCTGTGTGGACCTTGGCCATGAATCGGTCGACACGCGATCGAATGCCACCGAAGCATCGGGCTGGATCGCGCGGAACCGCTACCGGTCGATCCGGCTGGTGACGTCCGACTGGCATATGGTGCGCGCGCGCTATGATCTGGAAGCCATGATCGGCGACGATATCCGCATCGTCGCCGATGCGGTGCCGACCGAGCCCGGCCTCGTCGATCTGGTCCGCGAATATAATAAATATGTCCTGCGGCGGGTGGCGGGGCTGATCGGGATATGATCCGGCATATGACGATAATCCTGCGCTCGATCCTGTTTCCGCTGGTCTTCTATCCGGGAACGGTGATCGCCGTGCTCAGCGCCTTCATCAGCGCATTGTTCGGCGATGCCGCGGTGCGCCGCCATGCGCTGTGCTGGGCGCAGTTCCACCGTTGGTGCGCCCGCTGGATCCTGGGCATAAGGTCGCGGATCGAGGGCGCGGTGCCGCCGGGGCCGCATCTGTTCGCGGTCAAGCACCAGTCGATGTTCGAGACGCTGGAGATGCTGCTACTGGTCGGTGATCCGGCGGTGGTGCTGAAGCGCGAGCTGGCCGATATCCCGCTGTTCGGCCGGGTCGCGCAGCTGGCCGGGGTGATTCCCGTCGACCGGGCCGGATCGGCGAAGGCACTGCGCCGGATGATGCGCGCGGCGGCGGCGGCGCGCGATAATGACCGTTCGGTGCTGATCTTCCCCGAAGGCACGCGCGTCTCGCCGGGCGACCAGCCTCCGCTCCAGCCGGGCTTCGCCGGGCTCTACCGGCAGCTCGGCCTGCCGGTGGTGCCGATCGCGCTGGACAGCGGGCTCGTCTGGCCGCGCAACAGCGTCCTGAAGCGCCCCGGAATCGTACGGATACACATCGGTGAGACGATCCCACCAGGCTTGCCGCGCGCCGAGGTCGAGTCGCGGGTACATGCCGCCATCAATGCGCTGGAGCGGGGAGTGTAGCAGCCGCTACAATATCGTCTGTTCGGAGCGGCCTGCCCGGGAATTAGGCGTTTCGCCCCATCCCATGATATAAGCGAGCCATCGGTGCCGCATTTTACCAAGCAGGCATCGTGACAGCTTCTCCAGGGCTGCCGCTTGCCAAAGCCGGACAGAACCATGGATGAAATGATCCAGTTGAACCGCTATGAAGGCGGTACCCCGCCTGCATTTTCGGGCTATTGGAAGGATACCCCCCTCAATGTCACGCTCGATCTGAGCGCGGTGCTGAAGCTGGCTGGCCATGTGCCGCCGCCACAGCGCCATCAGATTCTGGCGACCAAGGGTGAGACGATCATCGCCGCGCTCCGTCGCCTCGCCGAAATGGGCCAGATCGAAACCAGCGCCGGCCGCGCGGAAACGATGGTGTCCGCGCTCGATCTGGATTGAGTCCTACCGCCGTTCAGCCCCGCTGGAAGGCGATCAGTGGCTCCGCCCGAAATCGGGTGCGGCGTCGTCCTGGCCCTGTTCGATGATCGAGCGGCGGACGGCGCGGGTGCGGGTGAACAGGTCGAACAGCGCATCGCCGTCGCCCCAGCGGATCGCGCGCTGCAGCGCGGTCAGATCCTCGGTGAAGCGCTGCAGCATCTCCAGCACCGCATCCTTGTTGTTGAGGAACACGTCGCGCCACATCGTCGGGTCCGACGCGGCGATGCGGGTGAAATCGCGGAAACCGCCGGCCGAATATTTGATCACCTCGCTCTGCGTCACCTCTTCCATGTCGGAAGCGGTGCCGACGATCGTATAGGCGATCAGGTGCGGCAGATGGCTGGTGACGGCCAGCACGAGATCATGATGCTTCGGGTCCATCATCTCGACATTGGCGCCGATCCGCCGCCAGAATTCGGCGACCCGCTCGGCTGCTGTCGGATCGCTGCCCTCGGGCGGGGTGACGATGCACCAGCGTCCGTTGAACAGCGTCGCGAAGCCCGCGTCGGGGCCGCTATTCTCGGTGCCCGCCACCGGATGGGCGGGGATGATGACCGCGCCGTCGCGCAGCGCCGACCGGAGCGCCACCAGCACGCTTTCCTTCGACGATCCGACGTCGCTGACGATCGCCTCGGCAGGCAGGTCGTCGGCGATCTCGGCGCCGACCGCGGCCATCGCGCCCACCGGCACGCACAGGATGACGAAATCGGCATCGACCACCGATGCGCCCGCCGTGTCGGTGACGTCGTCGCAGAAGCCCAATTCGCGGGCCCGCGCGCGCACCTGCGGATCGGCGTCGTGACCCGTCAGCCGCACCGTCGGCATCGTCGCCTGGACCGCGCGCGCGATCGAGGAGCCGATCAGCCCCAGCCCAATGATCGTGATCCGCGCGAAGGGCAGCATCAGCCCGCCGCCTCGACCAGCTTGCGGAGCGCCGCCGTCAGGCCGGTGATCTCTTCCTCGGTCCCGATGGTGATGCGCAGGCCATGGGGCAGGCCCTGGCCCGGCAGCCAGCGGACGATATAGCCCGCATCCATCAAGCCCTTATAGGCGGCCTCGGCGGTCAGCCTGCCCTCGAACAGCACCAGCGAGAAATTGGCCTTGCTCGGCATCGCGCGCAGGCCCTTGTTACCCAGCCCGGCGATCTCGCGCTCGAACCAAGCGCGCCATTGCAGATTGTGCGCGCGGCTCCGCTCGACGAAGCCGGTGTCGCCCAGGGCCGCGATCGCGGCGAGCTGGCCCGCCGTGGTGACGTTGAACGGCGCGCGGATCTTGTGCATCGCCTCGATCACCGGCGCGTTCGCATAGCCCCAGCCGATCCGCTCGGCGGCGAGGCCGTAGATCTTCGAGAAGGTCCGCGTGACCAGCACGTTCGGCGCGTGCTGGGCCAGCGCGAAGGCGCCGTCGTCATCGGCGGCCTCGAGATATTCGGCATAGGCCTGGTCGATCACCAGCAGGCAATCGGCGGGCGTCGCGGCGTGGAGCCGCGCGATATCGGCGGCCGGCGAATAGGTGCCGGTCGGATTGTTCGGATTGGCCAGGAAGATCACGCGTGTTCTGGGCGTGATATGCGCGATCAGGCTGTCGATGTCGGTCGCATAGTCGCGGTCGGGCGCCTCCACCGGGGTGGCGCCGACCCGGCGGGCCGCGATCGGATAGACCGAGAAGCCGTAGCGGACGTACAGCACCTCGTCGCCCTGCCCGGCATAGGCGCCGGCGGCGAGGTGGAGAATCTCGTCCGATCCGGTGCCGTAGATGACCCGCGCCGGATCAAGGCCGTGCCTGGCCGCGATCGCCTCGCGCAGCGCCGCCGCCGAGGCATCGGGATAGCGATCGAGCGACGTGGCGCCCGCGACGAAAGCGGCGCGCGTGGCCTCGCTGGTGCCGAGCGGATTCTCGTTCGAACTGAGCTTGGCGACCTTGCGGCCGTCATCGGTCGTCGATCGCCCCGGAACATAAGGCGCGATCGCATCGATCCAGGGCTTGGGCGCGAGGGTCTTGGTCATGCGCCGCGCTTTAGGGGGGATGGCGCGGGGCTGCAACAGACGAGACCGACGCCGGAACGTTGACAGCCCCTTTGCCCCGTCCTAGCCCCCACCTCCCATGACCGACGACAGCCGCTTCGGCCTTGCCCGTTCCGTGACATTGGCCGGCCCGCTGCGGCTGGACGGCGGCGCGCGGCTGGCGCCGGTCGAGATCGCCTATGAAACCTATGGTACGCTCGATGCCGATGGTTCGAACGCGATCCTGATCTGCCATGCGCTGACCGGCGACCAGCATGTCGCCTCGACCCATCCGCGCACCGGCAAGGCCGGCTGGTGGACGCGGATGGTGGGCGCCGGCAAGCCGATCGATCCGGCCCGGCATTTCATCGTCTGCGCCAATGTGCTGGGCAGCTGTCTCGGCAGTTCCGGCCCCGCGACGGTCGATCCGGCGACCGGCACGCCCTTCGCGATGCGCTTCCCGGTCATCACCATCCGCGACATGGTCCGCGCGCAGGCGCTGCTGCTCGATCATCTCGGCATCGGCACGCTGGCGGCGGCGGTCGGCGGGTCGATGGGGGGCATGCAGGTACTGCAATGGGCGGCGACCTATCCCGATCGGGTCCGCTCTGCGGTGGTGATCGCCGGCGCTGCGCGGCATTCGGCGCAGAACATCGCCTTTCACGAGGTCGGCCGCCAGGCGATCATGGCCGATCCGAAATGGCGGAGCGGCGATTATTATGCCGATGGCGATCCGCCCGCCGCCGGCCTCGCGGTCGCGCGGATGGCGGCGCATATCACCTATCTGTCCGAAGCCGGGCTGACCGAGAAATTCGGCCGGCGCCTCCAGAAGCGGCCAGGCCGGGAGGATGGCGCGAAGAGCTTCGGCTTCGACGCCGATTTCCAGATCGAATCCTATCTGCGCCACCAGGGGATCAGCTTCGTCGACCGGTTCGACGCCAACTCCTATCTCTACATCACCCGGGCGATGGACTATTTCGATCTGGCCGAGGAGCATGGCGGGCTGCTCGCCACCGCCTTCGCCGGTTCGAAGAAGACCCGCTTCTGCCTGGTCAGCTTCGATACCGACTGGCTGTATCCAACCGCCGAATCGCGCGCCATCGTCCATGCGCTCAACGCCGCGGGCGCGCCGGTCAGCTTCATGGAGCTGAGCTCGCCCTTCGGCCATGACGCCTTTCTCCTCGACGTGCCCGAACTGAATCGCGTGATCGACGGCTTCCTGCGCGCGGGGGAGGGCATATGAGCGAGCTGCGTCCCGATCTGGCGATCATCGCGGATCATGTAGCACCTGCGTCACGGGTGCTCGACGTCGGCTGCGGCGACGGCGAGCTGATGGACGTGCTGCGCGCCAAGGGCTGCGATGCGCGCGGGATCGAGATCGACCCGGCCAATGTCAGCCATGCGGTCGGGCGCGGCCTGTCGGTGGTGCAGGGCGATGCCGATACCGATCTGGTCAACTATCCCGACAACGCCTTCGACTATGCGATCCTCAGCCAGACCTTGCAGACCGCGCGGGCGCCGGACAAGGTGCTGACCGAACTGATGCGGATCGGCCGCCACGCCTTCGTCTCCTTCCCCAATTTCGCCTATTGGCGGGTGCGGCTCAGCCTCGCCTGGGGCGGGCGCATGCCGGTGACGCCGGCGCTGCCGGTCAGCTGGTACGAGACGCAGAACATCCACCAGCTGACGATCGACGATTTCCGGGCCTTCGTGAAGGAACGCGGGCTGACGGTCGAGCAGGCCTGGTTCCTGACCGGCAGCCGCCGCCGCGGTGAGGCCGCCGCCAATCTGCGCGCCGAACATGCGGTGTTCCTGCTGCGGCGGTGAAGTCGGTATTTAGCCGTTGCGTGGGGTCGATCGCTTTGCTAGTGGCGCGGGCCTACCCGGACCCGGGCCTTCCCGGGGTCTCCCGATGTGCGGTCGTGGCGGAACTGGTAGACGCGCAACGTTGAGGTCGTTGTGGCCGAAAGGCCGTGGAAGTTCGAGTCTTCTCGACCGCACCAAATCATCCTAAGTCCAGCCGATCGTCGACGTCCCCTGCGGGGACGGCCGTCGGCGGGATGAGGCGATATCGGACAGGGGAAGCCAGGATGATCACACTCGATCAGGCCAACAGCATCATCGCAGCGGCGTTCGCCAAGGGCGCGGAGCTCAAGCTGAAGCCGCTCAGCGTCGCCGTGCTGGATGCCGGCGGTCATGCGATCGCTTTCCAGCGGCAGGACGGATCCTCGACGCTGCGCTTCGCCATCGCGGCGGGGAAGGCGGGCGGTGCGCTCGCCCTGGGCATGTCGAGCCGCCGGATCGCGGACATGGCGGCCGAACGGCCGAGCTTCGTGGCGGCCATCAATGGGGTGTCGCCGCAGGGGATCATCCCGGCCGCGGGGGGCATCATCATCGTCGATGGCGACAGCCGGCCGATTGGTGCCGTCGGCGTGACCGGCGATACGTCCGACAATGACGAGCTTTGCGCCTTGGCGGGTATCGCGGCGGCGGGTCTGCGCGCCGCCTGATTCCAGCGCCGTCAGGCGCTGCCCAGATAGCGCACAGCCATCACGGTCAGGTCGTCGGTCGGGTCGGTGCCGTCCTCGAACATGCGCACTGCATCGCGCACCCCCTCGATCATCGCGGTTGCGCTCTGCTTGCCCTTCAGCGCGGTCAGAAGCCGCTCATGGCCGAACAGCGCGCTCGATCCGTTCAGCGCCTCGCTGACCCCGTCGGAGATCAGCAGCAGGGTCTCGCCCGGCGCCAGCTTCATCGGCTCGTCGGGATAGGGAAAATCGACGATGCAGAAGGGCGGGCCGCCATCCAGCTCATGCACCCGGACGCTGCCGTCGGCGCGGATGTGGAGCGGGTGCTCATGCCCCGCGCTCATCAGCATCAGCTCGCCGGTCGCCAGGTCCATGATGCCGATCAGCATGGTGACGTTCATCGATTCGCTGTTGTCGCGCATCAGCTCCTCGTTGAGGATCGACGCCGCCTCCGCGAGGCTTGAGACGCCGCGCAGCACCACGCTCTTCGCCAGCGCCTTGGACAGCGCCATGAACAGCGCGGCGGGCACGCCCTTGCCGGTGACGTCGCCGACCAGGAAGGCGATCCGGTCCGCATCGATGCGGATTACGTCATACAGGTCGCCGCCGATCGACTTGGCCGGTTCCAGCAGCGCATCGACGTCGAGGCGCGGATCGAAGGCGGACAGATCGGCGCGGGGCGGCAGCATGCCCAGCTGAATGGTGCGGCCGGCCTGAAGTTCCCCCTCGGTCGCCGCGGCGGCGATCTGCTCGCGGATCAGCGAATCGCGTAAGCGCACCCGTTCGCGCCAGGCTTCGACCGAAATCACGAAGATCAGCCCTGCCAGGGCGGATGTGGGCGGCAGCCAGATATGGGCAAGCCGGAACAGGCCGAAGCTCAGCATCATGATCGCCACCGCGACCAGCACCGTCATGATCGCGATCCCGCGTGGCCGCAGCCACAGCAGGCCGGCGAGCAATATCCAGACGACCGCCAGCCCGAAGCCCAGCAGCCAGCCCGGCGAGGCCGGTATGATCGCATCCCCGCGCAGCAGCGCGTCGAGCAGATGCGCCTGGATCTCGACCCCCGACATCTGGCTGGTCGCGCCCGATTTCGGCGTGGGATAGCTGTCGCCAAGCCCATCGGCGGTCGCACCGATCAGCACATGGCGGCCGGCGATCAGCTCGGGCGGCACGCTGCCATTGAGCAGGTCGATGAAGGATATGGACGGGATATGCCCGGTGGCGCCGCCATAGGGGATCAGCACCGGGCGTCCCTGCCGCAGCCCGTCTTCGCCCTCGATCGCCGGCGCCCCGCCGGGTTTGACGCCCGCCATGATCGCGCCGAGCTGCACCCAGCTGCGCCTGCCGTCGCCCTCTTCCAGATAGGCCTGGCGGATCACGCGGTCGCCGTCGAAATGCAGGTTCACATGCGCGATGCCGGCGGCGGCGGCGGCCAGCGGGCCGGATGGCAGCGCGATGTCATAGGGGGCGCCGTTGCTGCCCGGCACGTCGATCACCAGCGGCAGATAGGTGGGGCTGCGGCGCACCGCATCGGCCAGCATCGCATCGTCCGGGGTGGGATCGACGAACAGCACGTCATAGCCCACGGTACGCGGCTGCGCATCGGCCAGCCGGTTCAGCAGCTCGGCATGGATATGGCGCGGCCAAGGCCAGCGCCCGATCGCCTCGATGCTGCGATTGTCGATCGCGACGATGACGATGTCGTCTGGGGAGGGGCGATCGGTGGCGGCCAGCGCCTGATCGTAGAGGATATAATCGACCCGCTCGGTGAAGCGGCCGAGCGCGAGTGCCGCGACCAGCAGCGTCGCGATCAGCGCCAGCAGCAGCCAGCCGCGGTCGAGCCGGTGGGCCGGCGACAGGCGCTGGCTGGATTGGTTCGCTGTCGTCATGATCCCCCCTGCCGAAAGGAGTATCATCGGCCGGGCGGCATGCAAATCACGGTGCTTGTAAATTATACGCATGGAAAGCCCCCGATCCGCATGGCGGATCGGGGGCTTTCGCGTCGCAGTGCGGGGCCGGTGGGCCGGCCTCCCCCTATTTCAGATCTTCGACCGAGACCCAGCCCTTGGTGCCATAGGCATCGCTGACCTCGACGAAGAGGCCCTGCCGCCCGCCGGTCGGTGTCAGCAGCGTTCCGGCGCGCAGCGCGCGGACGCTTTCGCCCTTGGCAGGCTTGGCGAACAGCTTGGTATCGATCGCGGTGGTGTAGCCCGGCGTCGTCGCGACCGGCGTGGCCGCCGCCGCGGGCCGGCCGACCGGCTTCACCGCCACCAGCGCCGCCTGCTGCGCGACGACGGCATTGAACGCGCCGATGAAGGCGGTGGTCAGCATCTGGCCATCCTTCGAGCTGCCATAGCCGCCCGCGCCCGCCGCATAGGGGTCGCTATAGCCCATGGCGGCCATCTGGGCCTTCGCCGCATCGCCCCACGGGTTGCTGGGCACGAGCCCGGCGCCGCCCAGCGAGACGACCGTCTTGGTCTGCTGTCCGGACCCGGAGACGACGACCGGACAGGTCGTCG